>CALCJV010000063.1 GCA_937967405.1 uncultured Chloroflexales bacterium
ATCGTCAGGGCCGTGAACGTGCCAATGCCGGGGATCAGGCCCGCACTCGTTGTGCCCGCCCCAATCATGCTGGTATGCCTGACTTTATCGCCAATCAGCCGCTCAATCACCTGCTCGGTCGTTTCTTCAGGATACTTCGCACGCAGCCGCCGCACCCGCTGCATGGCCGCGATCTGATCGGTATCATCTGCCGCCCGATCAATCTCCTTGTTAATCTCATTCATGATCTTGCCCGCCCCCGTCGGGTCGAGCATGGCTCCTGCATCACGCATAGCACTGGTGATCTGGTGGGCCAGATCGCGCTGCGGCGTGTCCGATGCAGGCGACACAGTAGGCTGCTTGGGTGCTGCTGGGGTGGGCTGGGTGGGTTCGGGCTGGCTCATCACAATCCTCCTTGTTTTGGGTGAGTGCTTAGTTCTGCGCCCTTCAGTATAGCAGCAAACCGGCTGATCTGGGGTCGGGTCTGCGGGCATGAACGAGTTATCGCGTGAAAGTATAGTACAATACCTGCGAGGTAACAGATGCAAAAGTTAACGAAACGTCTACCTTATGGTAGGAAGTGGGTGAGTAGCTACCGAATAAGGAGGGTGCTATGTGGGGGAAACATGGTCGCGTTTGGATTCCAATTGGCGTAACCTTGCTGCTGATGCTCGGCGCACTGCTGCCTTCCGTGTTTGCCGCGAGCGATGTGCCGCAAGAAGTTCAAAACATCAACACGGTGGGGGACAGTTCCTTTCCCAACCAGTTTACGCCCGTAGGCGAAGCCGTGTTTTTCACGGCAGAAGACCGTACCAATGGGCGCGAATTGTGGCTTACCGATGCAGCCGGCACGCGCCGCGTGCGCGACATCAACCCCGGCGCGGCGAGTTCAAATCCAGCTGAACTGACCGCCGTCGGAAATGTGCTGTTTTTTGTTGCCTCCGACGCAACCAGTGGCGATGCGCTGTGGCGCAGCGATGGCACGCAGGCTGGGACGACGCTGGTGCGCGTGATTAACCCAGAGATTGCAGGCTTCTCGATTACCGGCTTGGTCAATCTGAATGGCACGCTGATCTTCGCTGCTGATGATGGCACAACTGGCTTTGAGCTATGGCGCAGCGATGGAACCAATGGGGGCACGTTTCGGATCAAGGATATTCGCTCCGGCGAGCAAGGTTCCTTCCCCACTGGGCTTACCGTCGTGGGCGATGTCGTTTACTTTGCCGCCAACGATGGCACCAACGGCGATGAGCTGTGGGTGAGCGATGGAACAGAAGCGGGGACGCGCCTTGTCCGCAATATCACCGGGAATGCCGACAGCTCATTCCCGCTCAACATTACCCAAGCCGCCGGAACCGTGTTCTTCACGGCGGAAACGGCGGCACAGGGGCGCGAGCTGTGGCGTACCGATGGCACCGAAGCGGGGACATCGCTGGTGCGTGACATCAACCCCGGTGCGGAAGGGAGCTTCCCCTCTGGTCTTACCGCGTTTGGCTCAACCACGCTAATCTTTGCGGCGGATGATGGCACGAATGGGCGCGAGGTCTGGCTCTCGAATGGCACAGAAGCAGGCACATCGCTCCTCACCAACATTAGCCCAAGCACGGAAGGCTCCTTCCCGAACAACTTCACCGTAATCGGAGCACAGGTGTTGTTCACTGCCGACGATGATCGCACCGGCATCGAGCTGTGGCGTACCGATGGCACGCCAGCAGGGACATCGCTGGTGCGCGATATTTACCCCGGTGAGCCAGCTTCGTCCCCTAGCAGCCTCGTCAACCTGAATGGCACGCTGTTTTTCAGTGCCAGCAACGGCACGCAAGGGCGGCAGCTGTGGCGCAGCGATGGCACCGAAGCCGGAACCACGCTGGTGCGGGTGATTAACCCGCAAGGCGATGCTAACCCCGCCAATCTGACCGCCATTGGCAGTCGCATTCTGTTTAGCGCGTTCACCTTTCAGGAGGGCACTGAGCCGTGGCGCAGCGATGGCACGGCTGATGGCACAACCCTCGTGCAGGATATTGCGACAGGCTTTCAAGGTAGTGCGCCAAGCGACTTCACCGAGATCAGCGGGATGGTGTACTTCACGGCGGATGATGGCATCAGTGGGCGTGAGCTGTGGCGCACCGATAATACGGCAGGCGGCACCACCCTCGTGCGCGATATTTTTCCCGGCGCAGTCGGCTCTGGGCCATCTGGACTGACCGCCCTCAACAATCAGTTGATCTTCGCCGCTGATGACGGGGTACGCGGGCGTGAACTCTACGTCAGTGACGGCACGCCCGGCGGCACGCTGCTGCTGCGGGACATCAATCCGGGCGCGAATAGCTCCAATCCGAACAACCTGACTCGGCTTGGCAACTTCGTGTACTTTACTGCCGACGATGGCACAACAGGCACGGAGCTGTGGCGCAGCGATGGCACGGCAGCCGGCACCACCCGCGTCGCCGATATTCAGCCCGGCTCCGCATCGAGCGACCCAAATGCGCTCACCGCGATCAATGGGCGGCTCTACTTCAGTGCCGACAACGGAGTCACAGGGCGCGAGTTCTGGAGCAGCGATGGGACGGAAGCCGGAACAACCCAAATCCGCGACATCAATGTTGGTCCGGCTGGCTCGAATCCGTCGCAGTTTACCCTGCTCGATGCCACGCGCTTTCTGTTCCTTGCCTTCACCGAAGCCGAAGGCTATGAGCTGTACATCAGCGATGGCACAACCGCCAACACCCGCCTTGTGCGCGATATTCGCCCCGGCCCGAGCAGCAGCTTCCCGCTTGGCTTCACGCGGCTTGGCCCATTCCTCTACTTCACCGCGAATGATGGTACGAATGGCTTCGAGCTGTGGCGTAGTGATGGCTCCCCGGCAGGCACAACGCTGGTGCAAAACATCAATCCGGGGGCCGAGGATTCGTTCGCTGGGCTGTTCGGCTTGGCGATGGCAACCACTGGCAACACGCTGCTCTTTGGTGCAGACGATGGCACCCGCGGCGATGAGCTATGGCTGACCGATGGCACGACCACGCGCCTACTGCGCGACATCAACCCCGGTGCCGAGAGCAGCCTGCCGCTCGAACTGACCAACATCAACGGCTACATCTACTTCAGTGCCGACAATGGCACACAGGGGCGCGAACTGTGGCGTACCGATAGCACCGCCGATGGCACGCTCCTCGTGCGTGACATTAACCCCGGTGCGGGTGGCAGCGATCCCGGTGACTTCTTCGAGACCAGCGGCGGCATCGTCTTCTTCAGTGCCGATGGTGGCGCCAATGGCGATGAGCTATTCAGCTTCATTGCGCCGCCGCCAATCATCACCGGGGATCGGAATGTGTTTCTACCATTGGTCATTCGCGCCTTTACGCCCACCCCCACCAACACCCCCACCCCAACCCCTAGCCCCACGCCGGGCATCACCGCGTTCACCCTCACGCCCCTCAATGCCGCAGACCAGACCGGCGCACCCGGCAATGAACTGTCCTATGTCATTCGGCTGACAAACACCGGCACCGTAGCTGGCGATGTCACCCTACGGGTTGTCACCAGCTGTGGGGCAGTCTTTGCGGGTTGCGTTGAAACGTTCCCGAATGGGGTCTCCTTCGCCAACATCCAGCCCGGTCAAGCACAGGATTTCGCCATGAACCTCGTCATTCCCGCCAATGCGCGGCTCGGCTTGCAAGCCAACATCGAGCTAGAGGTGCTTGTCGCAGGGGTACGGGTTGGGGCGAATCTCTTTATTGCCCGCTCAGCAACGCCTGCCCAGATGCCCGTCGTGTTCTCGGCACTAGATAACCAGCCCGTCAAAGTTGCCCAGCCCAACCAGCAAGTGAGCTTCCCAATTGGCCTCCGCAACAACAGCCCCTTCCCCATCTCTGCCAACATCGCGGTGAGCCGCTCGTGTGCGACCCAGTTTGCAGGCTGTGTGGAGACCTTCCAACCCCCGATTATTGGGAGTGCGCCGATCTTGATTGCCCCCGGTGCACGCCAAGACTTTACGCTTGTGGTATCGGTGCCACCCAACATCCCGCTCAACACGGTGCTGAATCCGCAGGTGGTTGCCCAAGTCAGTGGTGCAACTTTAGCCGTCTTCGATGCCACCATCCAGATTCTTCCGCCCTTCACCCCAACTCCGATTGGTGGCGGCGTGGATGTGAGCATTGGGCTGCGGGGGCCAAGCAGTGCGCGAGCGAATGACCGCATCACCTACGACATCAACATCAACAACTTCGGCAATACCCAAGCCAACCGGTTCCGCATGACGATTGACTATGATCGCAACAAGCTAGGCGTGGCCGACTTCCAAGCCCAATCGGGGACCCGCGACTGGTACACCAACGACTCACGGCCCGGCTCGGCCATCATCGAGATGATTGACCTGCGCGGGCGCGAGAGCCGCACCCATCGCCTAACGTTCGTGGTGGCGAGCACGGTGCGCCCCGGCGATGAGACCCGCTTCCGTGGGCGGTATCCGCGCTTCGGGCGCAACAACGAGAACATGGTCAATACCAACGAAATCCGCCTCTCGTTCCGCACCTTGCAGGCGTTGGTCTTTGAGCCACCGCTCACGCCCGATGATCGCCCTGTGATTACGCTGGAGCCGCTAGAGGATGCGTTTGATCCCCGCGACCTGCTCGAAACTGTCGAGGCAGGGGGCAATCCGCGCTTCATCCCGACGGTCACCCCGACTGCGCCGATTGGGCCGATTGCACCGTAGCGAGATCGGCGACAGCCAACCGCCATTGGATGCACCTGCACCTGACCATACGATGGGCAAAGGTGTAGGTGCAAGATCATCCAAGCCCGACGGGCCCTACTCGGCCTGTCGGGCTTACCTTAAGCAGGCTATGTCGTTTAAGGCTGATGGCACAATTTGGTGGTAGGGCTAGTGGAATCGTGTGAGGGTGTTAGGCTCCATTCGATGATTGGGAGCCACTGTTGCCATTCGTGTGGCTTGTGCCGCGCATCTGGAGGAATGCAGCTATGCCACTAATCATCGCTCCCCCAATGCCGCCATACAGTGCCCCATCTGGGTTCCCTATAAACGACAATACTGTGCCCACCACAAAGGCTCCAACTACTGCTCCAAATAATGCCGCACCAAGCACAATTGCCGCACCAACTGCCCGTGTTTCCTTCATGCCACACTCCTCTACATTAGCCCTGAAGCTATCCCTATAATACCACACGCGAGAGTGAGGCGGTGTGCGTTGACGATGCACGGGAGACTGCCCCATCGGCAGCATTGTAGCCCCAACGATGGATGAAGTGAGGCGGTGTGCGTTGACGATGCATGGGAGGCTGTGCCTGCCCTATGCCCGCCCCAAGCCTGCAACGTTGCGGGTACGGGCAAGGGGTAGTCGCGCACACCTGCCCCAACTTGGCAATGATGGCTCCTACACTGGGCGGCTTCACCGGTGCGGCAACGGGCCTACCGAATGTCTGCAACTCACGCCTGAAGCGGTAGGTACACGACTTGCGTCGGCGACCATGTTTCGGTATAGTAAAGCAGGCACGGGGCTGTAGCTCAGCTGGATAGAGCAGCAACCTTCTAAGTTGTAGGTCGGTGGTTCGAATCCACTCAGCCCCGCCACCTGCCCCCGTCTCTGTTGGCCTCAGTCTCCGTATGGATGTCAAGCGGATAATGTTTGCCAATCTACGTTAACGATAGCTGCCCCACACGTGCGTTTCATGTGCCCATTAGCATCAGCGATAGTCCCTCAGCACCCGCCTATCAGCGCAGGCTGCAAGCCAAGATTTTGCATTTTCTTAACAGATTCTTAACATGATTTTGGTAAACTTCTCAAAGTATAGGGTGTACTGCTACATCCTTGTCGGGGTCATGCATCGGTACAACTAACGTGAGGGATACCACATCCATGACATCTGAGGTGCAGCCGCTTGCACAATCGGCACAGGGCAAGCTTGCCCCTTCACGCAACTATCAAAGTTTTTGGGGTCGGCTCGGCATCCGCCAGAAAATTTTGTATCCGTTGATTGCGCTGATGCTCTTCTCCGCTATCGGAAGTAACATCTTCTTCATTTTCAGTACCACTGCGACCCGTGATAGTATCCTCAATCAGCAGATCAGCGATGAAAGCAAACGCCTGCAAGATGCCCTTGGCACCCGTGTTGAGGAAGCCACCACCGGCGCAGAACTGCTCTCCCGCGATCCACAGGTGATCACCGCGCTCCGCACGGAAGAAATCACCGCGACCTCGAATGAATCCCTCGAAATCTCCGCCCGCGCCCAGCCCACGCGCAACCGGCTCGGCATTGACCAGATCGTCGTCACGAATGCTGAAGGACAGGTGCGAACCAACATTGCGCCGAGCTTCCTTGAGGCGATCACCGTGCGGAGTCCTGAACTGCTACCACCCTGCGCCACCACTACGACGCGCCTCGCTCTCTTTGAAGGATACCGCTTACTGATCGTCTGTGCGCCCGTTATTGCTTCAGGTCGTTATCTTGGAGCGATCCACTCCATCCTCGATCTCGACAACCAAGTCACGCGCACGAGCCGCCAACTTGAACTGGCCAGCGACGTAAGTCTGATCGACGTACAGCCGGATGTGATCGTACCGCCGAATACACAACAGCGGTTTGACAATGCCAACCAGATGCTGATCCGTAATGAGACCTTTACGCTGGGCAATGGCAAACTCGAAACATTAATGGAACTCAGTGCCACGGGCATCAGCGAGGTGGTCAGTTCTGGGTTTCGCACCAACCTGATCGGCAGTGGCGTTACCCTGCTGTTGCTTGGTGCAGCCGGCTTTCTCCTCGCTCGCAGCCTCACGCTCCCCATCCTCAAACTTTCGAGCGTGGCTCAAGCTGTGGCACAGGGCGACTTGAGCCAGCGGGCCAATCTTGATCACGAGGATGAGATTGGCCAGTTGGGGCGGGCTTTCGACCAAGCGACAAGCCAGATCACCGAACTGCTCGAAGAGCAAGCTCATGCCGCTAGCGAACGTAAAGTTATTCTGCAAAGTATCGCCGACGGCGTGCTGGCTATTGATACCAACGAACGCATTCTTGTGCTGAATCCGGCAGCAGCCACGCTGCTCGAACAGCCGGATGCCGAAGCCCTGATTGGCAAACCCCTCGCCGAATTGCATGTTCCCGATGATCCCGCCATGACGGCCGGCTTGCAGCAGGTGGTGCAACAAGTCCGTAATGAACTGACCGAAGAAGACCCCACCCCTATTGAGGAGCAAATCTCGCTTGGGCGGCGCATCGTGCAGCTCCGCAGTGCGCCCACCATTGTAGATGGGGTTGTGACAGGCGCGGTGGTGAGTATCCAAGATGTTACCCGTGCAGTTGAGTTAGATCGGGCGAAGAACGAGTTTATTGCCACTGCTTCGCACGAACTCCGCACCCCGCTTGCGAGCTTGCGCGGCTTCGTGGATGTGTTCCTGCTAACGGGCACAGACAACCTCAACGAAAGCCAGCAGATGTATCTGCAAACGATCAAACGCCAGACCAACAACCTGACCCAACTGGTTAACGACCTACTAGAAATCGCCCGCCTTGAGCGCGGCGACGAACGCCTTGAGCGACGCTGGATTGCCCCTACGTCCGCCATCGAAGCTGTGCTGAGTGGCATGACCGGCATGATCAACCAACGTGAGGTACAGGTCTCGGTTGAACTCCAAGATGATCTGCCCATGATCTGGTTTGATAGCCTGCACCTGCGCCTGATCTTGACCAACCTCTTCTCCAATGCCATCAAATACGTCTATGTTGGCGGCATGGTGATCATTCGAGCCTACACCATTGAGCGCAGTGACCAACTCCCGACCCCACCGTTCCAGCTGGGATGGGAGCGTAGCAATGAAGCCTCACTTCTGATTGTGGTTGAAGACAACGGGGTCGGAATTCGGGCTGAAGATCAACCGCGCATCTTTGAGCGGTTCTTCCGCTCCGAGAACCCGCTCAGTGTTGAAGTGGGGGGCACTGGGCTAGGGCTAGCGATTACGTATGAACTGGTGAAGTTGCACGCCTGTCAGATTGGTTTCCGTAGCAGCGAGGGTAATGGAAGCCTGTTTTGGGTACGGATTCCCGCCTCAACGATTGAGCGGTTTACCGAACTGGATGAGCAAACCTACAGCACATCGAACGGTGCTAGCGTTTCTTCCCGCGATAACGTGAATTGAGGTAACACACATGTTCAAAACACAGGTTCTGCTCACACTCATGCTGGTTATGGTCATCAGTTCAAGTGGCTGTGGCGCAAGCCCCGCCGCCACAAGCGCACCCGATGCCCCCACTGAAGCCCCCCCCGCCACAAGCGCACCCGCAGCGACTGAGCTACGTGGCACAATTGAAATTGTTGGCAGTACCACTGTTGTCCCCCTCGTTGAGAAGTTACGCGAAACCTTCATCCAGAAATATCCCAATATCACGGTGAACGTTGGCGCAGGCGGCTCAGTGGTCGGGATCGAAGCAGTGCAAGATGGCCGCACCGACATCGGGATGTCCTCGCGCCGCCTGAGACGTGAGGAGATTCTCGAAGGCATGCAGCTGCATCCGATTGCGCTGGATGTGCTGGCCATTATTGTCCACCCTAGCAACCCGATTGAAGGGATGACCAAAGAACAACTGCAAGGCATCTTTAAAGGCGAAATTACCAACTGGAAAGAAGTGGGTGGCAAGGATATGCCAATCCTGCCCGTGTTGCGCGAGATTACATCGGGCACACGCGGTGCATTCGATGATGTCGCCCTCGATGGGCAAGAGCCAACCACCAATGCCAATGTGCAGATCACCGCAAGCGAAGTTGAAGCGAAAGTTGCGTCAACCGAAAACGCAATTGGCTACATCGGCTTCGGGCATATTGTGGAGAATGAGATTAAAGTCATTACGATCAATGGTGTTGCGCCCAGCCCTGAGACCGCTAAGGATGGCAGCTACCCGCTCCTACGCCCGTTGCTGCTGCTGACGGGGCCACTCAGCCGCGACACTGCCAAGGTGTTCATTGATTTTGCCCTCAGCCCCGAAGGACAGCAGATTGTCGAAGAGGATGGTTGGGTGCCGGCCGTATCGAGCAACTAATTGTTCACGCTGCCGACTCACTGAATCGGCAGCGTGAATGTGCGCAGACATTATCAACGTATAGAATACACGTGGATTGAGCACAAACTATCTGTGCCCATTTTGCTGGGAAATGGAGCGGGAGACGAGACTCGAACTCGCGACCCTCTGCTTGGGAAGCAGATGCTCTACCGACTGAGCTACTCCCGCTCATGGATATGTGTTAGTGTAGCACACCTTGCGCTATTCGGCAAGCAACTTAGGCGAGCAACCGATAACCGACCCCCCACTCCGTCAATAGCAAGCGCGGATTGCGCGGGTCTTCCTCAATCTTGCGCCGCAGATGCCAAATATACACCTTCAGGTAATCATTATCACGGGCATAATCTTCACCCCACACCGATTGCAGCAACTGCTCGTGCTTCAGCACCGTACCCGCATGCTCGGCAAGCAGCACCAACAACTCAAACTCAGTTGGGGTCAAGTCAACCACCGCATCTCGCACCAGCACCTCACGTCGCTGCTGATCAATCTGGATTTCGCCCCCACCAGCCACCAACGGGCGGTTGACAGCCGGCACGCGGCGCAGCAAGGCCCGAATCCGCGCCAGCAGCTCATCCATATTAAACGGCTTCCCCAGATAATCATCGGCTCCGTGATCCAAGCCAGCAACAATATCATAGCTCTTGACCCGCGCCGTGAGCATCAAGATCGGCACTTGCGAGAACTCCCGAATCTTGGTGCACGCCTCCACCCCATCCAGCTCTGGCATACTCACATCCAGCACCACCAGATCAGGGCGATGTTCGCGCACGCCTGCTACCCCCTCAAGCCCGTTGCGAGCTTGTTTAACACAGTAGCCTTCATGCTCAAGGTTGATCCGCACCAACTCACGCAAGCTCGCATCATCGTCTACAATCAAGATCGTCTGCTGCTCCATGCGCCCG
Source organism: uncultured Chloroflexales bacterium (assembly GCA_937967405.1). Lineage (GTDB taxonomy): Bacteria > Chloroflexota > Chloroflexia > Chloroflexales > Chloroflexaceae > JAAUTZ01. The sequence goes on from CALCJV010000063.1 coordinate 9,954, forward strand.
ACTCCATCTGTTTATTGCACACCATTCTTGTATCGCTGGGCTGCACCCTCCTGACGTAGTGCATCAAACAGCACCGCGATCTCATCGGCATTAATTTCGCCTACCCGCACAAACCGAATGAGGCCCTGTGCATCAATAAAGAAACTCGTCGGCAACGGCAGGACCCGAAATGCTTGACTCGCCTCACCCTCAAGATCAAGAGCAATAGGGTACTCCACCCCAAACTTATCTACAAACGCCTGCACATCCTCCAGCGTCTTGCCCTGCTTGAGTTCGCTGCTGGTCACATTGACTCCAACGATCAACAAGCCTTCATCACGGTAGCGGGCGTAGGCTGCCTGCAATGCCGGTGTTTCACGGATACATGGGTCACACCACGTCCCCCAGAAATTCACCAACACCACCTTGCCCTGCTGCTGACTAACATTGATCTCACCGCCATCAAGCGTGGCCAGCACAATGTCTGGCGTTGGGCGACTCACTTCACCTACGGAAGGCAGCTCAGTGCGATCAGTCAACACCCACACCAAGCCAATCAAGCCGATTGCGACTATTGCTCCAATGAACGCATACCAGCGTTCACGCGGGCTTAAACCAGCCTGTTGCGGTTTGCTCATAACCATTGTCCTTATAGTACCATAGGTTTAATGATTTTGTTACATTTGCTCCGCCACCCATGCAGGGTCTGCATGGGGCCGACGCAATCACATGCCCTAACTCGTCGCGTTGCTTCACCCATGCAGACCCCGCATGGGGCCGACACTGAGCTGCACGGCATGGCTGCCGCCCTCCTCGCAGCGGATGCCCAACACCTATTCTTGAGACTGTTCAATCAGTATCTGCGCTTGGCGGGCCACCCCGATTTCGACCGCAGGCATGGCCAACACCGCCTGCCACTCTGCGAGAGCTGCTTTGGTCTGGGGCGGATCGCTACTCATCAAGCATATGCCATAGTTCAAGCGAATCCGGCCATTGTCACTCGCAATCGCTGCGGCTGCTTGCGTATCGGCTAGCCCCTGCTGCACATACTGCGGATCACCAATCCCAGCCCCATAGTAGCAGCGCGTCACGCCGCGCTCGGAGAGGATGCTGGTATTGCCCGGATCACGCTGCAAGGCTTCGTCGTAGGCCTTGCTGGCTTCGAGCCAGCGCGGAAGGCGCTCTTGGTAGAGGGCACTATCAGGAGCCTTCTCACGGATCACTTGGACACTATCGTACAGCGCATCGCCCAGCCGCCGCCACGCCAGCGCATTATCGGGCAGCGAATTGACCATCTGCTGAGCTGTCACCACCTGCGCCTCATACTCCACCACAATCTCATCCATGGTCATCGTTGGCACGGGAGCCTGCGGCTGTTGAGCGGCAGGTGCTTGCGGAACACTTGCCGCCGCATTGCTGCCTCCTTTCGGGTTCCCCCCAAAGACACTCTGCAAGCCTGCCCCACCAGTCAAGAATAGACTGCTTACCATCACCACAAACGTCAGTACCCCCACCACAATCGAGGAAGTCAGCCAGAGTGGGCGTTGCGGCTTGGCTTCAGTAGCCAAGCGACCCGCTTGGCGCGGTGCAGGCAGCACCGCCGTCGGTGGCAGGAGCGGTTGGGCATTGAAGTTACGTGGTCGCTCTTGCCCGTTGGCAGGCGGCAACGGGCGGTAATCTATGCGCTCATCGGCACTCATATCGCTCTGCACCGCTGCCGTCAGCTGGGCTTGCATTGCCTGCGCGGCCCGCTCGGCATCATAGTTGGCCCGGCGGTGCGGATCGCCCAAGACAGCATACGCCCGCTCAACTGCGGCTCGCTGCGTGCTGACAAGCTGCACCAATTCAGCCGCTGCCCCACTCTGGCGTTCCGCATCACACTTCGCCAGCATCCGCGTATAGGCCGCTTGGATCGCCTCCTGATCGGCCTTCGGATGGACTTGCAACACCTCGTAGTGATCATCTATCACGTGCATAATCTATGCCTATTGCTCCCTTAGTTCAGCCCAATCGCTGCACTCTATACCAAGCGGGCGTGCAAAGAAGTTTCCGGCTATGGCCACCCCCTTACACGCCCGCCCCAATCTCGCTACTATATTGCAACTTAGCGGGCTGTCCCCCCGCGTCGCACCCCAGTTAGGCGCGGCAGTGGCAGTCCTCGCGGCAGGCGGGCTGGCTCACCCGCGAGCCGCGCCCGCCCTTCGAGCGTGCGCCGGATCAGCGCGATCACCCCGCCCAGCGTCCCAACGATCATACCGAGCCACACTAGAATGACCAATGGCTTGGTACTGACGGTAATCACTGCTCGCGCAGGCTGGATCGGGAGATCATCGAGGGTTGCCCCAGAGCCTTGCAACATTATCAAGCGTTGCGCTGGGTGAAACGTCACGAGCGACAAGACCTCTCCGCCGGGCAAGGTCACCGGCTGATCCTCAAACACTGCCGCACCGGTCGTCTCATCTGTCACCAGCTGCATGCGCGGGATAAGCGTTTCGCTACTCCCATCGGGATACGTCACCACCAGCTTTGCCCCAACCTGCGCCATGTTACCTGACATCATGGCCTCGCGGTCTACATCAAAGCCCTCGAACAGCACACGATAGGGGCCCATCTCAACCTCATCGCCCACGCCAAGAATCGGGCGGCTAGGGTCAATAGCGGGCATATACTCGGCTGGCGAGATATACATATCCTGCCAGATGTAACTCTTAATAGCCGGATTTTGGATTGTTGATCCCATGCGCTCATTGAAGTATAGCTCTGGGTTAGCTGAGAAGACATCGTTGCCGTGCCGCACAGTTAAGTTCAGCACGCCGCCCCCGTCCTCAGTCTCTTGCCATTGGTTGAAGGTGATCGCGTAGTTCTTGTAGATCACCGTATCGCCTTCACCAAACGAGAGCCGTTCTTCTGGGCTAGAATAGGCCGCCGAGCCAATCACACCGATTATCAGGAGCGTGAAGCCGACGTGGGCAAGGTAGCCACCAATCCGGAGCCAGCCGCCGCGCAGCGTGCGCTCGATCATTAAGAGATTTGTGCCCAGCGCAAATACCCCCAACAGCACCCCTAGAATGGGTTGCAGATCACGCACGCCGAGCACTATTGCCCCACATGTTGCCAGCACTGCCGCTGCCGCCGGTAGCCGCAGGGCCCGCAGCAGATGGCCCATATTTGCGCTACGCCAGCCCAGCAGCGGCCCGATAGTCATCAAGATCAGGGCCACCAGCACGAGCGGCGGGGTTGTTACATGGTAGAAGCTCTGGGCCATGTTGAAGCGGCCATCTTGGAGCGGCGCACCCCCAAACATCGTGCCATCATCCAGCTCAAACATCCTTCCTAGCACAGATTGGAGGGTGTGCCCTACCCCCGGAATTGCCGAGATCACGGGCATAGATGTACCTAGCGACACGACCAGCGCCAGAATGAACAAGGTCAGGATGGCAAGGGCGAAAAAGTTATCGCGGGAGAAGAAGTTGTCGCTCAAGGAGCGGCTAGGAATATCGCGCCACCGCCACGCCATCACCGCCATGCTGCCCAACACGAGCACCAACTGGAAGGTGAGCAGGAAACCCAAAATGCCTTCTTCGACAAACGAGTGCACCGAGAAGTTGGCGAGCACGCCACTGCGCGTCAAGAAGGTGGAGTAGAACACGGTGATAAACACCAGCAACGCTAAGGCAAAGTTGGTGCGCCGCAGTGCACCACTGGCCCGCTGCACAAGAATGCCGTGAATGAGGGCCGTCAACAAGAGCCATGGCACAAGCGATGAGTTCTCGACGGGGTCCCACGCCCAGTAGCCCCCCCAGCCGAGGGTTTCATAAGCCCAGTAGCCCCCCAGTAGCAACGCCGCGCCCATAAAGCCCCATGCGGCGAGCGTCCACGGTAATGCCCGCACCGCCCACGTATCATAATCGCGCCGGATCAGCCCCGCAACGGCAAAGGCAAACGGGAACATCGCCAAGGCAAAGCCCCAGAAGAGAACCGGAGGGTGAATAATCATCCAGAAGTTGTGCAGCAAGGGATTCAGCCCGCGCCCATCAGGTGGCGTGATGGCCATACCGGTCTGCGGGTCAAGCGTTGGCATAAAGGGATTCAGCACAATCGTGAAGACAATCAATGTACCAATGATCGTGCTGATCACCATCAGGACATACGGCTCAAAGTGGCGCGACTGGCGCACCAGCACCACCGCCGCAATTGCCGCCCAGAGGGCCCAGATCGCAAAGCTGCCCGGCTGCCCCGCCCAGATTGCGGCCACCGTGAAGAAGGCATCTAGATCGCGTGAACTGTAGTTGTTCACGTAAGCAATGTCGAAGCGGCGGGTGGCAAAGGCGAAGATCAGTGTGCCCCAGACAGCCACCATCATGGTCAGCATCCCATATACTCCTGCGCGGGCATACGCTAGCGCAGCGCGGTTGCCGCCTAGTACCAATGCATAGCCGATGATTGCCAGCAGAGCCATTGCCACGCCGCCGACGAGCATGGTTGTTCCAAATAGATACATCCCCTTTTTATCCCTTCTGGGCTGCCGCAGCGCAGCCATGATCGGCACATTGCATGTGCCGTATGCCTCGCGTGCAAGCTAGCTATTTGCCTGCGCTTGATACTTAGAGGGGCACTTGACCAGCAGGTCATCAGCGAGAAAGGCCTGCTCACCTGCATCATACCGCCCAATCGCCACAATGCTGGTGGCCTGCTCGAAGTTTGCCGGTCGCGGATCATTGGAAATGACTTTGACTATTTCGCCCTGCTGATCTTGCAGCATAAATGTCCACCGCCCCTGCTCATCATACTCGCCCATACTGCCGAGAAAGCCTGCCAACTGGACATCGCGCCCACTGGTGGATGCTTCGACCACGCTTGTCGTGTAGGAGCGGTAGCCATTCTGAACCCCAAACATGCCAAACACAAGGGCCAACATAATGATGCCCATGCCAACGATGTGAACCGGCTTGATCGACAAGCCCGTTTTCGTGGATGAAATTGAAGCCATTGTCTGTTCCTCTCACGGTGGGCAGAGCCACCTCTCATCGGTATACTGCGGGTACGCTCCACCTGCGTACTCAATCCCACTCACTCTGCGCTGCGTGGCTCCCCAAGATCAGGGCGTTGCTGGCGCACACTTACACTCACGGGCGGGCTGGTGTCGAGAGCTGGTTGCTGTTCGAGGCGGCGTTGCAGCTCGCGGGATTGGGCATCCAACCGCCACAAATACGCAAACACACCAGCCCACACCGCCAGCGCAACAATCAGGGCAACATAGATTGCCACCCCAGCTTCTAATGCCACATTCATTGCCATGCTCCTTGCCGTTGCTCTAGCTGCCACTGTATGCCGAGCAGCCGCGCACGGATTTGATACATCCAGATAAACAATGCGGTAAAGCCTAGCGTCGAAGCCAACAGCGTCAGGCGCGTCCGCAGATCAGTAGACTCGGTGCCGGGAGCTTCAATATTCAAGCGGGCAACCCCCGTTGCCACATCTACGTTCTGGAGCTTGATCCGATAGCGCAAGCCCGGAAACTCTGGCATGGCAGCGGGAGCGGCTTGCACCACATCAAAGCTCGGCGCAAGTATCGCTTCACTGGTTAGGCCCGGCTCGCTCACCACCACCTGCGCGATCACCTGATCGCCTTGCTGCTCAAGGGTCAAGAGTTGCACTTTGCGATCACCCAGCAAGCCGATCCGCCCTTCGCTTAGCTCAATCCCGTCACACTTGCTGCCGGGCAAAAAGGCACAGTTGGGGTGCAGGGTACTCTCGGCCATTCGGGGCGCAACAAAAATCAGAAAGGGCACCGTGACAAATGCAAACAATGAAAAGACTGCCCCCAGTTGGCGTTGCTGATCAGGGTTATCAAGAGCTGCTCGCAGCGCAAACAGGCCCGCATAGATCAACAGCAACACGAAGATCGAAGTCTGGCGCGGGTCCCAATTCCAGTAGATGCCCCACACCACCTGCGAGAAGATCGCCCCTGTAATCGTGGCTAGCACGGTAAAGATGAAGCCACACTCGGCTGCGGCGAGGGCCCGGTCATCATCTTCTGGCTTTTTGCGCCACAGGTACAACCCACTGAACGTCGCCGATACCCCGAATGCGAAGACACTCACCCACGCCGTCGGAACGTGCATAATAATGATCCGCCCCGCATTGCCTAGCCCTTCATACTGCGGAATAACCACAAACATGGCAATCAGCACGCCAGCCATCCAGAGGCCTAGCAGCAGGTGGGCAACGCGGGTTCGGGTAGCAGCCATCGGTCATTCCTTTCAGACTAAGAACAGTTTCTCACTGCGTATTATAGCATACCGTCTTTTGACTGTCTCTCGTTCTGGAACCATTTTACGATGAAGGTTTAATGAGATTATAACCGCATTGCAATGAGGTTAATGCCTGTGGCATAGGGTAGCGGGGCAAGGGTGAAGATATGTTCACCCTACATAGGAGATACATTCTTTCACGGGCAAAGTAGCCTACCTTAGTCCGCCCCAATCCGCCCTGCTAGCCACGCCAAGACCTGCTCATCGCGCAGGGAAGCGTGCAACACCTGCACCGTGAATGCTTCAAGCTCGGCCGCGCTTGCCTGCAAGCGGTAGCCGTTACGCTCCAGAAACAGGCGCAAGGCCGCCCCCGCAATACGCTTGTTGCCATCGCGGAAGGGGTGATTGGCAATCAGCAGGAAGGTCAGCGCGGCGGCTTTATCGGGCACGCTAGGGAAGGCGGCCACCCCAAATGCCCCCTGAAACGGGGTTGTCAAGGCAGTGATCAACCCGTTTGGGTTAATCAACTCAAACCGCCATTCGCGGTCAGCCACATCCGCTGCCGCCGCTACCGCATCGCGGATTGCCAGCACATCATGCAGGCTCAGATGGAACACGGCGGACATCGCTGGCAACCTCGCCGATAGTTGGGAGCGGCGGCTCTACGGTGCAACAACATCTACCTCAGCTCGTTCGAGAGTACTGCCGATGCTGAAATATTTAGCATCGGGGTGATGCACAACAATAGCGGCTGTGCTTTGCTCCGGAATCAACTGATAAGCACTAGTTAGCGTCGTGCCGATCTGCTCTGTTGGTAGCAGCTGGAATAGCTTGACGTGGTCCTCCAGATCAGGGCAAGCGGGGTAGCCCCACGAGTAGCGCAAGCCCTGCTCACCACTTAGCCCTAGCCCACGCCGCACAAGGCGATTGGTATATTCGGCTAGCCCTTCGGCCAACGATACGCCCAAGCCGTGCACGTAGTAGGCCCGGCTGTAGTTGCCTTCGGCTTGCAGCCGCTCACACAGCTCGGTGATCTTGTCGCCCACGGTCACGATCTGAAATGCGGCCACATCCATGCGCCCACTCTCGGTGCTGGCGTAATAGTCCGAGAGACACAGGTATTCACCTTTGGGCTGGCGGGGGAAAGTGAAGCGCACCAATTCGGCTGGACGCTTGCCATTGCTGCTGCTTTTGGTGGCAGCATACTCCTGCGGATCATACACAATCAGGTCGTTACCTTCGCTCTGCACGGGGAAAAAGCCATACGCAATGCGCGTTTCGAGCCACCCTTCGCGCTCGCCTTCACGGCGCAGCTCGCGCACCAGCTGCCCAAACTCAGCCTGTAGCTGCTGCCACTTCTCACCCTTCGCATTCTTTGCGCCCCATTGCAACCGGTACATGGCGTTGTAGTCAATGCAATCGAACAGCTCATCCATGGGCACGCGGGTCAGCACTTGACTGCCCCAGAAGGGCGGAGTTGGGATGGGCACATCACGCCGGATGGTGGATTGCTGCACGCTGCTGCCTTGAGTGCGCCCAACATCGGCCATCACCATCCGGCCCGTCTGGGCTTTCTCCAGCACCGCACAGGCATCGTTGTAGGTCTGTTCAAGCAAGCGTGCACGCTCCTCTGGCACAATCAGGCGATCCATCGTCTCCAACCCTTCAAAGGCATCTTTGCAATAGAATACGCCCGGCTGATAGTGCTTGTCCTCGTCTACAAAGAGGATGCGTAAGCCATATTGGCGATTGATCGCCGCGCCGCCCACCAGCACCGGAAAGGACAACTGACGGCGGGCTAGCTCCTGTACACACAGCGGCATCTGCTTGCTCGTGCTGACCAGCAAGGCCGATAGCCCAATCGCATCAGCCTTGTACTCCACAGCCTTCTCAATGATCGTGTTGATCGGCACTTGCTTGCCCAGATCATGCACGGTGTAGCCATTGTTCGCAAGGATCGTATTGACCAGATTCTTACCAATATCATGCACATCGCCATACACGGTGGCCAGCACCACGGTTCCTTTCGTCGTGCCGGCCAGCTTTTCGAGATACTGCTCAAGGTGGGCCACAGCGCGTTTCATCACTTCCGCGCTTTGCAACACGAAGGGCAAGATTAGCTCGCCTGCGCCAAACCGATCCCCCACATCCTTCATGGCCGGCAGCAGCACATTGTTGAGAATATCCACTGCCGCCGTATTCTGCGTCCAGTCTGGGTGGGCTTCGCGCCGGTTGGCCAGCGATTGGTCAATCAAGGCTTCGATCCCATCACGTTTGCGAAGCAGAATTTTGTAGTGAATCTTCTCATCTACACTCATGCCCTCGGTCGGGTCTACTTGCTCCTGCTGCCCACCGAGCGTCCTTGCATCTACCCTCTCGAAGAACTCGATGAAGTTGGCGAGCGCATCTTCATGACGGTTGAAGATGACATCCTCGCAAACCTGCCGCGCATCGGGCGGAATCTCGGCATAGGGGGTGATATGCTGGGGATTGACCATCGCCAAATCTAGCCCAGCTTTGACGGCGTGATACAGGAAGACGCTGTTGAGCGCGGCGCGGGCATGCGGCTTCACTCCAAACGAGAGGTTACTTACTCCAAGACTCGTCAGTGCGCCGGGCAGGTGCGCTTTCACCAGCCGCACCCCCTCAATCGTCCACCACGCCTCGTCGCGCAACTCTTCCTGCCCCGTCGTCACGGGGAAGGTGTTCACGTCGAAGATCAGCGCATCGGGCGGCAAGCCGTACTCCTGCGTGGCAATCTCGTAGATGCGCCGACAAATGCGGAGCTTGTCCTCTGGCGTATGGGCCATGCCTTCTTCATCAATCGCCATACATACCACTGCCGCGCCATAGCGGGCAGCCAGCGGTAAGGTCTGGTCAATCTTCTGCCCACGCCCCCCTTCAAGGCTCGTACTGTTCAGGATCGGGCGGCCGGGGTAGGTTTGCAGCGCGGCTTCGAGCACGTCGGCTTCGGTGCTATCAAACATTAACGGGGCCTCTACCCCCATCGAGAGCTTCTTGACCAAACGCACCATCTGCGCTTTCTCATCGGCCCGTTCGGTCATTGCCACACACACATCAAGGATATGTGCGCCACCATCCACCTGATCGCGGCCGATCTGCAAGATGCTGTCGTAGTCCTCGGCCAGCAGCAAGCGTTTCACGGCACGGCTCCCCAGACTATTGACGCGCTCGCCAACAATCGTCGGCCCCGGATTCTGGATGAGCGGCACAGCCCGAATCCCTGATGAGACTTGCGGCGTAGCCTGCAACGCTGGCGATGCAACGTTGATCTGGCGAACTGCTTCGGCGAGTAGGCGAATGTGGGCGGGGGTAGAGCCACAGCAGCCGCCCACAACGCGCACGCCTAAATCGCGCACGAATTCAGTGAGCGTTTTGGCCATTGGCTCCGGCTCCAGCGGATACACCGCCATCCCATTCACATTCAGCGGCAAGCCCGCATTCGGAATACAGCTCACCGGCAGGCGAGTGTGGCTGGTGAGGTAGGTGATCGGCTCACGCATATGCTCTGGTCCAGTTGAGCAGTTCAAGCCAATCACATCTACACCGAGAGCTTCAATCGTAGTCAATGCACTGGCAATATCCGTGCCAAGCAGCATGCGCCCACTCGTATCAAGCGTGACTTGGGCCTGCAATGCTATCGGACGCGGGCTGGCTGCAATTGCCTGCTTGCAGCCCAAGATGGCCGCCTTGACTTCGAGAATATCTTGGCTCGTCTCGATTAGCAGCACATCTACGCCACCATCAATCAATGCCCGGCCTTGCTCCTCGAATTGGGCTACCAGTTCATCAAAGCTAATGTTGCTCAATTCGGGGTCATCCGACGAGGGCAGCTTGCCCGTCGGGCCCAGTGAGCCAGCCACAAAACGCGGGCGACCATCCTGCGCCTCAAAGCGATCTGCAACATGACGGGCAACTTGGGCCGCAGCGTAGTTGATCTCATGCGTGCGCTCGCCCAAGCCCCATTCCTCAAGGCGCATACGGGTAGATTGGAACGAACACGTCTCGACCACATCGCAGCCCGCTTCCAGAAAGCGGGCGTGAATTTCGGCAATCACATCGGGGCGTGTAATCACCAGATAGTCACGGCAACCTTCGGTGGCTGCCCCCCCATAATCTTCAGCTGTCAGATCAAATGTATCAATGCTGGTTCCCATCGCACCGTCGAAGACCAACACTCGCGTAGCGAGGGCTTCGAGGTAGCGCGAACGGGGAGCAGGTGGATTCGTCATACCGTCCTCTTTCCCAAAACGCGATCTCTAACTCACACAAAAAAGCTCTCATTGCTACAGAATGAGAGCTTGGATCAGCAGCATTTCTGTGGATATGCACACAATCATGCACTGAACCACATGGTGTTGAATGCCGTTGCTCTCATCTTCCAGAATACTCTGCCGGACTTGGCACCTTCCGCGCATCACAGCGAGCGGGGTTGCCGAGGCTTCATTGAGCCGGTCTCTCAGCCTCTCTGGATAAGTGCAGCACGATGTTTTATCCCTCCGAAGTTATATAATACGGAGATCAATGCGGCGTGTCAAGGCTGCCCCCCACCGGCTCGCCGCGCTCATTGAGGAGCTGTACATACAGGTCGCGGGTCTGGCGCGCAACGACCTCCCACGCAAAAGTCTCGCGCACAATTGCTGCACTTGCATCGCCCCACGCGCCCCACTGCTCGCGCTGCTGCAAAGCACGGCGCAACTTCGCGGCGAGGTCTGCAACGCTGCCCGGCTGCACGAGGTAGCCATTGCGCCCATCGAACACCTTATCGGGAATGCCCCCCGCCGCACTCGCCACCATTGGGCGGCGATGGATCATGCCTTCCAGCGTCACCAATGAGGAGCCTTCATACAGTGTCGGATGCACCACCAAGTCAACTTCCTCGTACAGGCTGTGCAACTCGGCATCACTCAGCCGCCCAACCAACTGCACATGGGCGGCCAGCCCGGCTGCCTGCGCTTGCTGCTGCAATGCGGCCGCCTCTTTGCCCTGCCCCACCAGCAGCCACGTCCACGTTGGGGGTAATTCGAGCCGAAGTTGGGCTAGTGCCGCCAGCATAATGTGAAAGCCCTTATTCCGTTCGAGCCGCCCTACACTAAGCAGAATCGGGCTATGCTGATTCAGTCGGAAGCGTTCGCGTAGGGCCACCCGCAACTCCGGCTGCACCCACGCGAGGCACTCTGCCGGATCTATGGCACTCGGAATCACGACCACCCGCGTCGGCTCCACACCCAGATAGCGCGGCAGATCGGCTTGGGTACACGCATCCGTCGCAATCACCCGATCCGCACACCGATGCCCGTAGGCATACAGCGCACGAAATGGAGCATACGCCAGCCACTTCCGCCAATCAGGAGTGCGGAACTCCTCCATACCGTGCGGATTGGCCACAAACGGCACATACCGCAGCAGCGCATCGCGCACGCGAATTGCGCCGTAGCCAGTAGCACACAAGCCCTGACTGTGCACCAGATTCACCTCACCCCGCCGCACCGCCGCCGCTGCGAGCCGCCCCAACTGCCACGTATACAGCGGGTAGTTGATCTGCCGCCCGATGATGCTATTCGGGCGCAGCACCGGCGTAGTATAATCATAGCGCAGCAGCACCAGTTCAGCAGGGGCATGTACGCCCACCGCCTGCTGCCACGCCTGCCAGCGTTCCGCATCCGGCTGGGGCGGCAGCTGTACATACAGGCGCACCCTCACCCCCAAGCGCGTCAGGTGGGTGATCAGGTGAAAGACATGCCGTTCGATGCCGCCAAA
>CALCJV010000064.1 GCA_937967405.1 uncultured Chloroflexales bacterium
GGCGCACGCACGAGCCAATGGCACGTCAGCGTCAGGCGTGTGGCCGGCCCAAGCTGATCGAGCGCGGGCTTTGAGTTGCAGCCGTGCAACTCCAACCGCGTCCCGAATTGCACGGGCGACGGCGTAGGCTTCAGCGATACGTCCGGCGGCACAGCGTAAATCCACGCATAATCTACGCCGTGAATGGTGACGACATGCAGGGGCGGAACCTTCCCGTAGAACCGATCTGAGGGCGGCAGCGGCGCACCACCTTGCACCTCGCTCAGATAGACGACCAGATAGCCCGCATTGCGGCGTAGTTCGCCCGTCTCTTCGCGGGGGAAGAAAGCTTGGGCCCCCGCTTTCAGATACGGGTTGAGCGACGTAATCATGCGGCTAACGGTGAGGACATCGGTAATATCCTCTTGCTGATTCAGCCAATCCGCCACCAGATTGAAGCCCTCGCCCCAACCGGCACTCAGGCTGCGAACGCCCATCGGCGCACCACCAAGCAGTTGATTGAAGGCGGCGATGCTGTAGGGATGCCAGAGCGCAATGTTGCCGATGGCCAGCAACGCTAGCACCGCGCCTGCCCCACGCTGGATCAGGCGGGCGGCCGCCGGGCGCAGACGGGTGGTTGCCCCAGCGAGCATGCCGCCCCAGCCCGCCGCCGCCAGCACATCCAGCAGTGGAAACACGGGCAAGATGTAGCGGTTGAACTGCTTAGCGAATAGGCTCATCGCCAGCACAAACAGCACCACAAACACGATCAGGAGCAGGAGCGTGGGGCGGGCGGGACGTACCACCGGCTGCCGCCAGACCACCGGCAGCAGCAGCACGCCCAGCATGGTGAGCGGCGTAAGCCGGAGCGCAATCGCCACCGGATAGTGCAGCAAGCCCGGCACATCGGTGCGCTGCCCCAGAAAGAAGTTACCGGTCTGGTGGGGCTGAATGCCCTCGGCCGTCACACCCACCTTGAACAGTTCCAGCACCTGCATCGGCGCAGCCCACAAGGCCGGATAGAGCAGCAGCAGCACGCCAAGATAGACCCCGCCCCAGATCAGCGCATCAGCCCCTGCCTGACGTAGCCACTGCCGCCCACAGCGTTCTTGCCAGCGCAGCACGCCAATCACGAGCAGGCTAAACGGCAATAGGATGATGCCCGGCGACTTGCTCAGCACAGCAAACGCCGCCCCTACTGCGGCCAGTGCCAGCCAGTGCGGGCGATGGTGCGGGCTGTGCAGCCAGCTGGCCAGTGCCAACAAGCTGAGCAGCACGCCACTACTCAGCAGCGCATCTACGTGCAGCAGACGGCTGTAGGCGACAAAGAATGGATCGGTTGCCCAGAACACCGCTGCCAGCACTGCTATCGGGAGCCAGATCAGGCGACGCAAGAGTGCAAACGCGACCAACAGGATGGCCGTGTGCATCAAGACCACTGCCAGCCGCGCCGATGCGAGCAACAACACGAACGAGTCGGTAGGCAGGATGCCCGCCCGCAATAGCTCCTCGCGCACCAACGTGCCCAGCGCACCGAGCCACATGGTCGTTACGCCGGGGTGCGGGGTGATCGCCGTGCCCGCCGGATCGCCTGCTTGCAGGGCTTGCAGGAACAGCTTGCTGCGCCGCAGCCAGAACTCGGCTTCATCATGGGTAACAAACAAGCCCAAGTCTAACACACGCGGAAGCAAGAAAAGCAACGCTAGACTTAGCCACAGGACTAGGGCTTGCAGCCTGCGCCACCGCACGGCTAACGTGTCCTTTCAGAGGCAGGCGGCTCCGCTGGGCCCAGCGTAAGCGGCAGCAGCAGCGCATTGCCGCCCGCATCGGGTGCGTTGGGCGGGGGGGGCGTAACAACCGGTAGGCGGGCAAAGGTGGCCGGATCGTACAGCCCTAAAGCCAGCCAATACGCGCCGTCGGCCAGTTCAGGCGGGAGCGGCAGCACATGCCGCCATGTGTAGGCGCGGGCCGCTTGCCATGTCCTCAGTGGAGCGTGAGGTCCAGCGGGCGGCACATCGGCTTGGGCAAGGCGGTTGCCCTGCTGATCGAGCAGGTGCAGAAATAGCAGCGGCTCCGGCTGGGGCGGGCTAGCACTGTGCCATTGCAGTGTCACGTCGAGCTGATCGGCGGTGGGACGGGCAAGGCTGTAGCCGCGTAGGGTGACGGTGTACGGCGCAGTCCCAAACTGATCGGCGCGTTCGTGCTGCATGCGCGGCGGAATCTGGTAGATACGGGCATGTGGCACGCCATGCAGCGTCACGGTATGCACCGGCGTGGCGTGCGGGTAGAATTGGTCGAAGGGCGGAAAGACGGTTCCCTGCGTCTGGTAGATGTAGACCACCGCGTAGCCCGCCTGATCGGGGATGGTACTGCCGCGGGGCGTGATAATCTGTGCGCCATGTTTCAGGTACGGCCCCACCACATTCGCTTTGATCGAGAGGGTCAGCACGCCCGTAATGTCGTCCTGCTGGTTCAGCCACGCCGCCACTTGGTCGTAGCCTTCGCCCCACCCAGAGGAGAACATCCACGTTCCGGCGCGGGTTCCGCCCAGCAATTGGTTGAAGGCCACAATCGCATACGGATGCCAGAAGGCCGCATTCAGCGCGGCGAGGGCAATCAGCGTGGTGAGGGTTGCCTGCTGCACCGACCGTTGTAGGCGCGGCCGCATGGTGCGCGTCAGCCACGCGATGCCGCCGATCATGCCCGCCGCCGCGAGGATATTCATGGCGGGAAAGACGGGCACGATATAGCGGTTGAACTTCTTGGGGAAGCCGCTCAGCGCGAGCGTGAACAGCAGCACAAACAGCCCCAAGATAATCAGGGTGCGCTGGAAGGGCTGCACCTGAATCTGCCGCCACACAAAAGGCAGCAGCAGCAAGCCGAGCAGCATGTGCGGTGTCGTTCGCATCAGGATCGACATCAGGTAGAAATCCCAGCCCGGCACCGGATTGACGCGCCCCATGTAGTAGTTGCCGACTTGGTGGGGCTGTGCGCCTTCGGCCGTTACCCCCGTTTTAAACAGCGCGATCACCTGCAATGGAGCCGCCCACAGCGCAGGGTAGAGCAGGAGCAAGGTGAGAACATAGGCACTGCCCCACAGCGCACCGGCTCGCACCGCCTGCATTAGCCAGCCGCGCCCGCCATGCGGCGTAAGGCGGGCCTGCCAAGTGGCGTACAGGATTACCGCCCCCGCAAACGGAACAAGTATGATGCCGGGCGATTTGCTCAATACGGCAAACGCCGCCGCAATGCCCGATGCCACCAGCCAGTAGGGGCGGATGTGCGGGCGCGGATCATCGAGCCAACACGCCAGCGCAAGGATGCTCAGCGTTGCGCCAGTCATCAGCAGCGCATCCACATGCAGCAGGCGGCTGTAGGCAATCACAAACGGGTCGGCCGCCCAAAACACCGCCCCCAGCAGGGCAATCGGCGGCTCAACAAGGCGCAGCAGCATGGCGTAGCCCAGCAGGATCGCGGCCGTATGCACCAGCGCAAGGGGTAGGCGCATCAACGCCATCTGGGTGGCGTAGTCCATATTCGCCACCATGCCGCTCGCCTCGACTGCTTGGCGCAACAGGATGCCTGCACTGCCCAGCCACATCGTGGTGACACCGGGGTGGGTCGAGATAGCCGTATCGCCAAAGTTGCCCTCACTCAGAGCCGTCAGGAAAAGCAGCGAGCGGCGCGTCCAGAAATTGACCTCATCGTCGGTGACAAATTGCCCCAAGTTGAGCACACGCGGCAAGAGTGCAATCAAGCCAACGGTAAGCCACAACACGACCGGATGCAGCGTAACGCGAACGAGCGTCAGCGTGGGTGGAGGGCTAGCGAGGGTGGTTGGCGAACTGGTTTCGCTCACGGGGTTGGCTCCTGTGCACTCGCTGTGCCCACGACGACAGGCAACAGCAGTGCATTGCCGCCCGCATCGGGTGCATCGGGCGGGGGTGAGGTAGCGACGGGCAGCCGCGCCAATGTCGCCGGATCGTACAGCCCCACCGCCAACCAATACGGCTCCGGCGGCAGATCGGCGGGCAGTGGCAGCGGGTGGGTCCACGTGTAGGTGCGGCGCGGATACCACGCGGCGAGCGGCAAGCTATCACCAAGCAGGGGCACATCGGCTTGGGCAAGGCGGTTGCCGGCCGCATCAAGCAGGTGCAGGAACAGCAACGGCTCCGGTTGCGGGCGGGCTGCGCTGGGTAGCTGCCATTGCAGAGTAACACTCAACGCAGATGTACCGGCTTGGGCAAGACTATAGCCACGTAGCACAAGTGGCGCATCTGGCAGGCCAAACTGATCATTGCGGAGGACATCCACTGGTGGCGGGACGTGGTAAATCCACGCATATTCAACGCCATGAATGGTGACAGTATGCACAGGTAGTTCGCGCTCATAGAAGGCATCGAAGGGCGGGCGTAGGCGTTCGCGCTGCGGTGCAGCAACATCTATTACGACGTAGCCGGTCTGCGCGGGCAACACACCCTGCTCGGCGGCGGTGGTTTGTGCGCCATACACGAGATAGGGCTGCAATGGGCGGCGTAGGGTGCTCGCAATGAGTACGCCGGTAATCTCTGGTTGCTGGTTTAACCACGTGGCCACCTGATCCATGCCCTCGCCCCAACTAATCACGAAGGTGCGTGCGCCCCTCGGTGCGCCACCGAGTGCCTGATTAAACGCGGCTACGTGATAGGGATGCCACCACCACGCATTGAAGAGGGCGAGCGCAACAATGGCTGCCGTCCCCAACGGTAAGAGACGGGCGGGCTGGGCAGGCGGCCACAGGCGGGCAAGCCACGCTCCTGCGGCACTGAGCGCAACCGCCGCAAGGATGTTGACGGCGGGAAAGACCATCACCAGATAGCGGTTGAACTTTTTCGGGAACAGGCTCATTGCCAGCGTGAACAGCAGGATAAACACGACGAGGACGAGCAGACTGCGGCGGGCGGCGGGCGTTAGCCCCAGCAGTGGCTCCAGCCGCATCCACACCAATGGCAATAGCAGTAGCCCTAGCAGGTTGATCGGGGTGGTGCGGAGGGCAAGCGCAACCGGATAGAACAGCAGCCCCGGCGTATCCACCACTTGCCCTAGAAAGAAGTTGCCCTGCATATGCGGCACAGCTCCTTCTGCCGCGACCCCGAAGCGCAACCAGCCATATACCCCAAACGGATCGGCCCATACTGCGGGATAGACTACCACGAGGGTGAGTAGGAATGTCCCTCCCCACGCCGCGCCCGTTGTGAGCAGGTGGCGCACAGGGTTGCCTGTTGCGGGCGCGGCAAGGATCGCCATGCCTGCGATGATTGGCAGCAGCACCAGTGCAGGCGATTTGCTGAGCACTGCAAGTCCAGCGCACACGGCCGAGAGGAGCAGATAGCCCCACTGCGGGCGGTGCTGCCAGTAGACACATGCCGCCAAGAGGCTGAGCGTGGCGAAACTTGTCATCAGTCCATCTACGTGCAGAATCCGGCTGAAGGCTAACACAAACGGATCCGTAGCCCACAGCACCGCCGCAAGCAGTGCAATCGCAAAGGGCAGCATGCGCTGCAAGAGCCAGAAACCTAGCACAATCGCCCCTGTATGCACCAGCGCGGCCGGCAGGCGATAGAACAGCACCTGCGTGGCATAGTCGAGGTTGGGTAACCAGCCTGCCGCCGCCACGCTATCGCGTAGCCATAGCCCCGCCGCACCGAGCCACATGGTCGTGACCCCCGGATGCGAGCTGATCGCCGTAGCCGCATAGTCGCCACTGCGGATCGCCTCGCGGAAGCGTTGCGAACGCTCAAACCAGAATGTCACCTCATCAAGCGTGACAAAGCCGCCCAAGTTGTGCAGGCGCAGGGGCAACGCAATTGCAATCAGCAGGAGGATCGCCGCGAACCGCAGCGCAGGCGCGGGCAGATGCCCCTCACCGTCTTGCATTGTGGATGTTGCCGCTTGCACGACTCTCTGCGTCTCCAATCCCTACCACCTGTCACTCGTCACCCGATACTGCATCCGAACGCACCACCAACGGAATCAGCAGCGCATTGCCGCCCGCATCGGGCGCGGTGGGCGGCGCAGGCGTGGCAAGCGGCAGGCGGGCAAAGGTGGCCGGATCGTACAGCCCGATGGCCAGCCAATACGTATCCGGTGGCAGATCGGCGGGCACGGGCAGCGGGTGCATCCACGTCAGGGTGCGCCCGACCTGCCACGTTGTTGGGGGTTGGGCGGTTCCGGCGGGCGGCACGTCAATCTGAGCCACCTTCTGCCCCTGTGCATCGAGCACATGCACAAACATCAGATACTCCTGCGGCGGTGGCTGCTGCACCTGCCATTGCACCGTCAAGGTGATGCCGTGCCCACCGCGCAAGCCCGTCAGATCGGTCTGGGTTCCGCGCAAGATAAGGCTCTCGCCAAAGGTTGCATTGTGCAGATCGGCGATTGGCGGCGCAAGCTGATACACGCTTGCGAGGGTTACGCCATGCGCCTGCACCGTATAAACTGGCGTTTGGCTGGTGTACACCGCTCCAAATGGCGCGGCGGGGATGCCGCGTTGGGTGTGGCGCACATAGATCAGGGCATAGCCATCCTGCGGATCAAATTGCCCATTACGTGGCGTGCTGCTCTGTGCGCCACGTATCAGGAAGGGCTGCAACGAGTTGATCATGGTGCTGGCTACACGCACCCCCGTAATATCGGGCTGCTCATTCAGCCAACGCGCCGCCTCGCCTAGCCCCTCACCATCGCCGATCAGGAAGGTGCGCTCGGCGCGGGGTGCGCCCCCGATGATCTGATTATAGGCGATCACGCCATAGGGATGCCACCAGAGCATATTCAGTGCGGCGAGGCTGATCAATGCCGCTCCCCCAAGCGGCACTACCCGCGCCGCACCACCGCGCAGCTCACGCAGGCGCAGCAAGGCCCACACCCAGCCTGCCGCCGCGAGGATGTCGAGCGCGGGAAAGACGGGCACACTATAGCGGTTGAGCTTTTTAGGAAAGAGGCTCATCGCACATACAAAAATCAAGCTATAGGCGGCCAACAACGCCAGTATGCGCCGCGTGCTCGCACTGTCGGCATCACGCCGCCACACGAATGGCAGCAGCAGCAAGCCGATCAGCGTGAGTGGGGTGGTTCGCATGAGCAGCGCGACAGGATAGTAGCGAACATCGGGGGTGTCGGTGGCTTGCCCCAAGAAGAAGTTGCCAATCACATGCGGGCTTGCGCCTTCAACTTCCACGCCGACCCGCATTTGCTGCCACGCCCGCGCCGGATCAACCCACAACGCCGGATAACACAGCCACAGCGTTAGGCCAAAGGTAGCTGCCCACGCCCCTAGCCCAAGCAGCACGCGGCGCAGGGGCATGCCGTCGGAGTGCCATGCAGCAATTGCGGCCAAGCCGATGATTGGGATCACGGCCACACCGGGCGATTTGCTCAAGGTGGCCAGTGCGCCTGCTCCTGCCGAGAGCAGCAGATAGGCCGGATGCCCGCCCCGCACCCAGAAGATGCCGCCGGCCAACAGGCTGAGCGTGGCAAAGGTGGTCGTCAAGCCATCTACGTGGAGGATGCGGGCATATGCAACGACAAACGGATCAGTTGCCCAGAACGCTGCCGCCAGCAGCGCAAGCGCAACGCCGCCCGGCTCTGGGCTGCGCGTGGCAAACAGGCGATGCAGCAGCAGGTAGCCGAACAGCACCCCCAACGTATGCACTAACGCAATTGGCAGGCGCGAGAGGGTCAGCATGAGTGGAAAAGGCACATCAGTGAGCACGCCCGCCGCGACGAGGCTTTCGCGCAGGAGAATGCCCACACTGCCGAGCCACATCGTGGTTACGCCGGGGTGGGTGGACTGCGCGGTCTCAGCGAAGTTGCCGCTCTGTATGGCCTCAAGGAAGCGCACCGAGCGCGGCATCCAGAAGTTGATCTCATCGCTATCGAGGAATAGGTGCAGCGTCAGCAGGCGCGGCAGGCCCGCCAGCAGCAACACGCCCACCACCACCAGCAGACGCACCGCGAGACCCACCCTACGGGCTGCTGGTGCGCTCGTGGTGGGGGCTGCGCTCGACGGGGCTGCGGCTGATGGAGATAGCATATGCTTGTGTGCTGCCATAGTTTAGCTGTGCCTCGTGTGTATCCTAGCACAGGATGGCGTGCGGTGCAATGTGAAGCAGGTGATAGGAGTCAGGTGGCTGGAATCAGGTCGTGAGGAGTCGGGGATAGGTGGCAGGAAGCAGATCGGAGCGCACGCTCAGCCGCGATGATCACGCGAGCTTGGGGCGTGTTCTACGCGGGTTGCCTGCCGCATGCGCTGCCACCTGACACCCGCCGCTACTCTGGCAGGGCAATCGTGATCAAGCGGTGGCTCATATCTACCGTATTATCCACGACAATTTTGTCACCGATGCACGAGACCAGCGTGAGTTGCTCGCGCCCCTGTGGGAGAATGAAGCTGACCTGATCCGGCGTAACCCACAGCTGCTCAGCAACGCGGTACGTGAAGACTTGCCCAGCTGCATTATACAGCGCAATCGTTGCCCCCGGCTGAAGCTCATGCAGCCGCGCAAACGGCGCGGGAGTCTCCGGCGCATCACGGAAGCGGAGGACATGCCCCCACAGCACAACATTCTCGCCTGCGCCGGGCGGGGCACTGTAGAAGTACCAGCCAACATCATGCTTGGGCACAATCGGCACACGCTCAGTATCCAAGCCAACTGGCACCAGCGGCTGATCAACGGCAATTGCATCAATCACGACCCGCACCGGATCATCCGCAAGCACCTGCGGCTGGGGCACGGGCGTAATCGCAATGCGCGGCTCGGCGGCGGCATCCAGTTCCGGCAGATCAAGCGGCACATCCGGCGCACGCGCAGGCTGCACCGGCACACCAACGGTTGCGGTTGCAGGGGGGACGGGCACAGTCGGCAAAGGCTGCCCACTTGTCCCACAGCCATGTATGAACATAATACTTCCAAATAGAAAAATCAACCAATGACGAATCATCGCTGTACTCCTCTCATCAAACTTGCCAATATAGTATATAATAGAAAGACACTAAATCGCTCTACATCTCGAATAAAATTATCAACATTGCGGCGAACATTAGGGGAATGCTTGTCCGCAGGGGAGAAGTGTCGTATGTACAAGCCACACCGAACGCGACTCTATTTGGTTGTCTTTATTGCTAGCATTGTTCCAATGCTACTCATGCTGTTTGGTTCTGACCATGCGCCAATGCTGCGCTCCGTCGCCGCCCAGACCGTCCTCACCCCAACAGGAGAGCCGGAGGCAACTGCGACGAGCACGCCCACCCCCGAAGTGGGTGGCCCGACCGAGACCGCGACACCGCCTAGTGCCGCCACACCCACGGCAACCCCGAATGAACCGGAGTTGACCGCCACGGCAGGCGGCCCCACGCTTACCCCCACCACCACGCCCACCCCAGAAGTGGGGGGGCCAACCGAAACTGCTACACCGCGCAGGCCGGGTGGTGGTAGCCGCCCTACCGCAACAGCAACAACCCCGCCGCTTGACCAGACCATGACAGCGATTGCCCAAACGCCGACATCGGTCTATCAGACGCAGACGGCAGAGGTGCAGGGGCCCACCGAGACGGCGATTGCGGGGCAAACTGCAACTGCCGCCGCCGAATTGACCGCCACGCCGGAAGGTGGCTTGGGTGCGCCCACCCCAACGATCAATCCGCTTGTGCTGCCAGAAACGGGTGTGGAGCAGCTACCCCGCACGTTGCCCGATGGGATGGAGATACCTGTGCCCGTAACGCTTCCCGCCACAAGTGGCGAGCTTGGCGAGCTTGGCGGGGCTGAGTAGGAGTCGCTTGCGCTGAACGTTCCGCCCCCGCCCGCCGCGCCTGCATCTCTGCCACGCCCCACCAACCTTGATTGGAGAACAGTGGGGCTTGTGGTTGCGGTGCTGGGTGGGGTGCTTGTACCCTTGTATTGGCTGACACTTGCACCGCATGCAACGTGGGCCAATCTCGGCAGTGATAGCGGCGAACTGATCGCCGTTGCGGTGGTGCGGGGTGTGCCCCACCCGACGGGCTACCCCACCTACCTACTGCTGCTGCACCTGCTGGAGCTGCTGCCGCTCCCGATCCCTAGCACCGCCCCCGCACTGCGCTACGGCTTACTCTCGGTGCTGAGTGCGACAGCTACGGCAATTGGCATTGCGCTCGCGGTGCTGCGCCTACCACCGGCTACGCCCCCCCTTGCTCGCCCGCTCCTGCTCGGTATCGCCATCCTAACGGCCCTAAGTTATGCCACGACTGCACTCGTCTGGTCCCAAGCCGTCATTGTCGAGGTGTATAGCCTGCACACACTCTGGGTAGTGCTATTGATCATGCTGCTGCCCCAGCCACCGCGTTGGTGGCACGGTCTCGTGATTGGGCTAGCACTTGGCCATCATCACACCAGCCTGTTGCTGATCCTCGTGTGGGGTGCGGTGCAGCTTGCCCGACGCACGCCCATAGCGGTGTGGCTGCGCGTTTTGGCTGGTACGCTAGGCGGCTTGCTGGTGTATGGGCTGTTGCCATTGCGAGCCGCCAGCGTCCCGCCGATCAATTGGGGCAACGCGGCGACGTGGGAGGGCTTCTGGTGGCTCGTGCAGGCGCGTTACTTTCACGGCTTTGTCCAACTGCCATCGCTTTCCGCCGCCCTCGAACGGCTGCATGCACTCGGTCTGCTTGGGTTAAACCAGTTCGGAGTATTGCTTGGGCTAGCCGGATACGGCAGCGTGCGCGGCGGGCGGCTGCCAGCGTGGGGGCTAGGCTTGCCCGCATTTGTCACCCTACAAATCAGCTTTACCCTAATTTACACCAGCACCGATTGGCAGGTGCATCTGCTGCCCGTATGGGTCGTTGTGGCAATCTGGGTGGGGTGGGGTGCTGTTGGGCTGCTGCATGCACTGGCCCAGCATGCCCCCCAATCAGCACGCTGGCTCGCGGCGGGCGGGGCTATGGTGTGGTTCGGCGTGCTGCTGCTCGGTGCTAGCCAAACGTTGCCGCAGGTGGATGGTCGCCGCGATACTCGCGCTATCGCCTTTGCCGATGCGGTGTGGGCGGCGGCTCCGGCGGGCGCAATCATTTATACCAGCAGCGATCAGGACATCTTTGCGCTGTGGTATGGGCACTATGCGCTTGCCGCCCGCCCCGATGTAGCTGTGGTTGCCGAGCCATTGATGGTCTATGCATGGTATCGCCAAGCGTTACGCGAACAGTATGCGTGGCTGCATGTGCCCGATGGAGCCGACGATTCGCGGGCATGGGCCCAATGGCTCGCCGAACTCCGCAGCCTCAACCCGCACGCGCCGCACTGTCGCGCCCTGCTGGATGCGGCGCAGGTGTTGCAGTGCAGGGCTGGCACAGAGCACCCCAACCACGCCGAACACGCAGGCGGCTAACGCGGTGAAGCCTACCGCTGCGACTGTCCATCGAGCGGAACCTGCAACGCCGAATCGCCTGCCGCGAGCGGGAGCCACACTGCCCGCGCCTGATCCCATAGGCGCACTTGCACGACGTAGCCGCCCACATCCGGCGAGAGTGGGGCGGGCAAGCGGGCGGCGTGCTGGGTGCGGGTCAGCTGGGTGGGTTGCCACGTTGCGGGGGGCAGCTCGGTGCAGGCTGGGGCAAATTCGGCAAGCTCCTTGCCCTGTGCATCGAGTAGGCGCAGATCGAGGCGCACGCTAGGGGGTAGGGCCTGCGTTGGTTCCCAATACAGCGCAAGGTCAAGCTGCCCGCCCGCTCGCCAATAACCAACATCATAGCCGTAGAGCCGCACGCCCGCTTGCCACTGCGCGTGGGCCGCATCAGTGTGGTGCATGGGGGCGGGTGCAACCAGCGCATCGTGCAGGGGAAAGTTCGGTATGGGGAGGACCGCAAAGGCCGCCCGCGCCACACCGTGCTGCAACGGAGCCGCCAATGGTCGCGCAGGCTCTGGCTGATAGAGGGATAATAAGCGTTTGCTGTCCACCAACACACAGCCTACGGGCCTATAGTCGCGGCGCAGGGCGGCGGGGAGCCGTGCCCCCGCTACCGTGGCCACGATGTACGTATCCGGCAGATCGCAGGTGAATGCGCCACGAGTATACCAGCCCGCAATCCGATCTCGTTGATTGGTGGCATACGTGCCCGTCAGTGTGCCCTGCGAGTAGGCCAGCCCGATGGCGTGCCACCCATCGCGGCGCGGGAAGCCGAAGTTGCCCCCGCCCGGCAGTTGGTCGCCATATAGAGCGCGGTAGAGCGACGGGCGGTGAGCCGGAAACTCACGCTGATATTCGGGCGATTGTTGCAGGAACAGGAGCCACAGATAGGGCACGGCGAGGCATCCTACCGCTATGCCCGCTCCTGCGAGGGGGAGCCGCGTGAGCCACCGCCGCGCCCCACTGCGGGGTAGCGCGTGCCACAGGCGCACACCCGCATATGCCGCGAGCAGTGCGGTTGGTAAGGAAATAGTGTAAAAGTGCGTGCGCGGATCACGAATCACGAAGCTATGCAACCAGAACGGCACAGTGAACCAGAGCAATCCGACCCGCAGTGCAAATGGTGTGGCACGTCCAGCGAGCAACGCCACCAATGGCCCGAGCACCAAGCCGCCCGCTACAAGTGGCCCAAGCTGGCCCCACAGTGCACCAACAGCACCAATTAGCCACGCGGCGAGCATACCGAGCGCAAGCCAGCGCGGGCGCAGATACTGCGCTAGCCACGCGGCAACCCCAGCAAGCAGGGCAAGGGCAACCGCCGCGACCTGAAAGGTCGTGTTGTAGAAGGTTGCGCGTGCAAGGTAGCCGGGTAGGTGATTGCTTAGGCTGCCGGCCTGTGCATCTGCCCCGCCAGCTTGCGCCAGCCGTGCGGTGAGGTAGCCCGCCGTGCGGCTGAACTGTTCGTGCAGCACAAAGGGCACGTAGAAGATCGCTAGCAGCCCCGCCCCCAGCAGTACCGGTATAGCTAACCCGCGCAGCAATGCCCGCGCACTGCGCCAGCCGTGTTGCCCGCCCGCCCGCAGCACGAGCAGCAGCAGCACCGGTACAACATACACGCCATCGTAGTGGGCCAATAAGCCGAGGGCCAATGCGCCCGCGCACAGGCTCAGGGCGCGGCGTGGGGGCAGCTGGTGATCGGTATCGGGGGCAGGGGCACAGAGCCACGCACATAGCACCGCTACCGCACTCATCAGCAGCACGATGCTTTGATACTGCACGATCCGCGCAAAGCCGATCAGGAAGCCATCGAGGGCGAGGATCAGCGCAACCAGCAAGCCCACCTGCCGCGCCTGTGTCGCCCCGATCAGGGTGCGCCACAGGTATGTGGCAAGGACGTAGCCCGCAAGCACTACGCCGATGCCCGCCAATGCAAACGGGAGCCGCGCCGCCCATTCGGTGATCTGTCCAGTCAAGATCAGGGGGGCGGCGGGCAACAGGGCTTCGACTGGACCTTTGCGGTGCAGCAAGAGCACATCCGGCTGCCCGTGCTGTACCGCCATCGCCAAGAGCATCGCCCGCGCTTCGTCGCCCTGAAACTCGGCACTCCCAAGCCAGAGCAGGCGCATACTCGCCGCTAAGACAAGGATTGGCCCCAGCGCAGGCGGAAAGGTGGAAGCAGATCGGGGGGGTTGGTCGGCGGTGGCGTGGCGCACCGCTAGCGCAGCACTGAGCAAGAGACAGCTGGCCCAGAATGCGCCGCGTAGGAGATCGGGGGCAAGCCGATGCAGAGCCAAGAGCATCAGCACTGGGAAGGCAAGCCCAGTTGCCAGTGCTACCAGCCAGCGCACGCCTGCATCGGGCACAGCCCGCACCAGCCACAGCCCCAGCAACGTGCCCGGCATTAGCACAATCGCCCACGCCAGCGTCCCACGTAGCTCTGGCGCAAGCGGCAGGAGCAACAGAAGCGGCGGCAAGAGCAGCCCCGCCGCTAGCCCTAGTTGCTGTAGGCGCGGGTGTTGGGCCAGCTGGACGATTGCCGCCCGTGAACGCCAAGCGGCTAGCCCGATCCCTAGTAGGGGCACGGCCACCATTGTCGCCCAGAGCACCCCCCCCGCGAGCATTGGCAGCAGCCATAGAGCAAGCGTGAGTGCGCCCGCCAGCGCAAGCACCAACCCTACCCGCCGCGTGAGCCACGCTAAACTTGCGAGTGCGCCGATCATCAGCAGCGCGGGCAGGAGTCCGCCCCACGCTGGCCCAGCATGTGCTGCGGCAACGTGTACGTGTGCAAGCGGTACGCCCAGTACGCGGTTATCTTGCTCGGCGGGGCAGTAGGGGCGAATGCTTAGGGTCAGCGGTACGGGCAGCAAGGGCGCAGGTGCAGCCGACGTAAGCAGGGTGTAGGTGCGCCAGCCCGCCATTGGTGCAAGTGGGGTGGACGTGCCATCCGGCAGGTGCAGCGTTAGGTCTGGGGGCGGGCGATCCCCGCTTAGGCGCAAGCGCACGAGCAGCGGGCGGGGGGTCGGCGGCGCAAGCCAAATCTGGCTCTGCACACCGCTCCAGCGAAAGGTGATGCCGGTATCGCTCTGTTCGGGGGCAAAGAAGCCGTGCCACAGGAGAGCAGCGATGGAGCCATCGGCGGGTATGGTGGTGACTGGCAATGGGCGGAGCCATGCTCCTAGCACCGCCAGTGCCACCAACGCCGCCAATGCCGCTACTGCAAGCGGGCGTCATCGTCGCCCGCCAAGCGCGGTGCTCATTGTGCCTGCGCCTCTCGGTGATCACTCCAGCACGCGAACCAGTTCCGCGCATCGTTGGGACGTATGGTCGCTACGCCATGCCCAAGCGTGGTAATTAGCCCATCTTGCAGGCAGACCCTATCCGCCATGCTCCCCTATCCCGCCAGCACCTCATCCGCCGCCCGTTCGCCGGAGAAGAACGCCCCGTGCACTGTTGAGGGGTAGGTGGCGAGCGTCGCCTCGCCCGCGAAGAAGAGCCGCCCCGCGACTGGCTGGGCGAGGGCTTTGTAGTCTCGCGGGCGTGCGCCGGGTGGGATGTACGAGTAGGAGCCGCATGCAAACGGATCGGATGACCAGCGCGTGTAGAGCGCAGCTTCCGGCTCCGGCATGCGCGGGTAGGCTTGGCGCAGCGGGGCGGTCAATCGGGCCACCACCTGCTCAAGCGGCTGCTGTTCGAGCTGGCGGGCATACGCTCCCGCCACCAAGCCGGTCAAGGCGGGGCGAGCAGGCTGCTGAGGGATCCACCACTCTATCGTCTCGCTGTGCGGATCGGTGAGGTGGCTGATCAGGTGCAGCTCCGCATCCCAGAAGCGGCGCGGAAAGACGAGCGCGAGCTTGTTCAGCGTACCCATTGCGAGGCGTTGCTGAGCTTGCAGGCGGGCATCTGGGAGCGGCGGCTCAAAGGTCACGCTGCCGGACTGCAACACGCCAAGCGGCAGCGTCACAATCACCCGTTCGGCGCGGTAACGCTGCCCCTGCTGCGTACCGACGGTTACGCCCTGTGGATCGTAGCTAATCTGGTTGACCACCTGCCCGTAACGAATATCCAGCCCCTGCG
>CALCJV010000065.1 GCA_937967405.1 uncultured Chloroflexales bacterium
GGTCTACTTCAGCACACCGCACCTGATCTACCCTGACCGCCCCGCTGAGCGCAGCCCACACCCGCCTGAACTGGCTCTGCTGGCAGACTTGTATGCCGCCCAGCGTACCATCCTTGTTGCCGTATTTGAGTATACCCTACCGAGCATTGCCGAAGCCCTGATTGATGCCCACGAACGCGGCGTAATTGTGCGGGTCGCCCTTGATCGGAGCAATATGGAAGATGAGCGCAATGCGGCATGGGCCGGCATGCTCATGGATGTCGGCATTCCGATCAATTGGGAAGAAAGCTCTAGCTTTATGCACAGCAAGATATTTATGATTGATGATGCAATCGTCTGGATTGGCTCCGGCAATGCCACGATCAATGACTACTATCGCAACAATAACAACTGGCTCCGCATCACCAATCCCCTGATCATCCAGAACGTGCGCGGCGAATTGAACGAGCTGCTTAGTAACCGCTTTGGGCGCGGGAAAACCAAACGCCCCGTCTATCCTGTTTTAGCGCAGGACGGACGGCGCATCGAGACCTACTTCTCGCCCACCGACCGCATCTACCCTGAAATCATCAAGCGTATTCAAGGCGCACAGACGAGCGTCAAGTTTATGGCTTTCTCCTATACCAACCCAGAGATTGCCGCCGCTATGATCGAGCGTGCAGATGCAGGCGTGCGCGTTTCCGGCGTATACGAGAAGCGCAACGCCAGTGGGCTTGGCTCCGAGTTTCAGACTCTCGCCGATGCGGGCGTAGATGTGTGGGTAGATGGCAACTGCTACACCATGCACCACAAAGTCATCATCATAGATGACCGCACCGTCATTACCGGCTCCTACAATTTCACCGGACGCGCCGAGAACGAAAACGACGAGGTGCTGCTGATTATAGATGATCGTGAGCTTGCCCGCCTCTATGAAGAAGAGTTCCAACGGGTGTACAACCAAGCCATTCTGGCCCCCGCGTGCGGCGGCTGATGCCCCTCCCTAACACGGGCAGGAGCTCGCACCAACCACAGCCAATGGCTTTATGGTATAGTAATAAGCAGTGTGCTTTTTAGGTGTAAACACTATGCGTTGTACGCTGTTCAATGAGGATCACCGATGATACAGGCTGTTGAACCACTTGAAGTGCGTTGCCGCCCAGTTGGAGCACTGCAAACCAATGCGTATGTGCTAGTAGAACCAACTAGTCGCCACAGCATCCTCGTTGATCCGGGAGCTGAACCAGAGGCCTTGTACACCCTGCTGACCGATACCGTACCACAGGCGATCTTCATCACCCACAGCCACACTGATCATATCGGTGCGCTCACAGCAATGCGCCAAGCACTGGCTGTACCGGTGTGGGCCCACCCGCTCGCACAGGCGCACATCACTGCCGATCAGTGGCTCAACGATGGCGATACCATCCCCTTCGGCGCAGCAACCCTACGGCTGCGAGCTGCCCCCGGCCACAGTGCCGATATGCTCATGTGCCTCGCCGATGATCCTCCAACTGGCGGGCTGACCGCAATCGTTGGCGATACGCTCTTTGCTGGTGGCCCCGGACGCACCCGCTCAGCAGCTGATTTCCGCACCACACTGGACACGCTACGCGACATTGTGCTGCCCCTGCCGGATGCTACCCACTGCTACCCCGGCCACGGTGAGGCATTTCGGCTGGGCGATATTCGCCCGCAGATTCTCGCCTTCGTGCAGCGCGATCACGGCAACTTCTACGGCGACGCAACATGGGCCTAGCTCCACCGTCTGCTTCATAGCTCCGAACTCTTTCGGGCAAGGAGTGCGTGCCTTGAACTTTTCGGCTCAAACGATTGGCATCCTTGAAATTACCATCGCCCTGATTGGATTATTCGGGATCGGGACCATCATCCTATTGAAACGCCACAGTGCGAAACCCAACGCAAGGAAACGTGATTTGCTCGTACCAATTATCAATCTGATAAGGGGCCTTCTGGGCTGGTTCCTCATCGTGATCGGGGTCATTATTACCCCACTGCCGATCCCGCTCGGCATTGTGATCATCATTATGGGGATTGCGGTGCTGGGTCCGCGTTCACGGCGGCTGCGCCTGCTGTTCTATCATGCACGGCGGAGCTTACGTCACCTAGCCCGCACGGCACCGCCTTTCATTCGGCAGATTGCCCACATTATGCTTGAATTTGAGCGCAAGGTCACGGCTACCTATCGGCACCGCAATTGGGAGCGCAAACCGTCAGTTGCCCACCCAACCGAACCAAGCCGCTCTCCAACACTTGCAGGAACCAGCCCACTGGAACAGCCACCCGAAAGTATCCTAGCAGCCAGTCTACCTGATCCGAAGCCTGAACCAATCTGGAGAGGAGTGGATGATGCGAACAACGATTTTCGACATTCAGAACAAGAAACAGCGCGGTGAACGATTTGCCACAATCACAGCATATGATTACACAAGTGCCCGTATTGCCGATCAAGTAGGCATCCCTCTGATCCTCGTTGGCGATTCGCTGGGCATGGTGGTGCAAGGGCATAGCTCAACATTGCCCGTTACCCTTGATGAAATGATCTACCACATGCGTGCCGTCATGCGCGGTGCACAGCAGGCGTTGGTCGTTGGTGATATGCCCTTCCTCACCTACACCAGTGTTGCACAGGCGATTGCGACAGCTGGGCGCATGATGCAAGAAGGCGGCGTGCAAGCCGTCAAGCTCGAAGGTGGAGCAGCAGTCGTGCCGATAGTGCAACGGCTCGTTGAGCTAGGCATTCCGGTAGTGGCGCATCTCGGCTTCACGCCACAGTCCGTCAATCAGATTGGCATGCGCGTGCAGGGGCGGCAAGCCGATGTTGCCCGCCAGCTGATTCAGGATGCACTCGCGTTGCAAGCCGCAGGAGCCTTTGCGGTGGTGCTCGAGTTGATCCCCACTACGCTGGCCCAAGTGATTACCGAGCGGCTGCATATTCCCACCATCGGGATCGGTGCAGGGCCCCACTGTGACGGGCAGATCCAAGTCTGGCATGACCTGATTGGGCTATTCACCGATTTTGTGCCGCGCCATACACGCCGCTATGCCACCGTTGCCGAGAGCATCAGCACAGCCTTGCAGGCCTACCAAGCCGACGTGCAGGCCGGTGCGTTCCCCACCAACGAGCATAGCTCGACGATGAAGGCGGATGAGCTAGCCACCGCGCTTGCCAGCCTCACGCAGGATTAGCCGTCTGCCCAATTGCGCTCCATCGCTCGATCTAGCCACCGTCGGTCTACCGTGTGGAAGGGGATGTGTACGGCACGTCTGTTTCCATGATCACGCCTGATGGCAACCACCGACTGTGCCAAAAATCGCCAAGACGCGGTAGAATAGAGGCATGTCGGGAGTATACCGATTACCAGCGCAGCCTGCATTGTAAGGAGGAACATCTATGTCGCAGTATCCATTGTTTGTGTATGGAACGTTGCGCCCCGGCAACGACAACTATCCCCGCTACTTTGCCGGACGGGTGCAGCACGAGGAGCGTGCAATCCTGACGGGAGCCGCCTTGTATACCGAAGGGGTCTACCCCTACTTAACAATTGAGCCGGGCTTATGCCAGCCCTTCGAGCGCGTCATTGGCACACTCGTATACCCCGCACCAGAGCACTATGCCGCCGTGCTACGCGATGTAGATGAGCTAGAGGATTACGTCGCTGGGCGCCGCACCAATTGGTATGAACGTGTGGTAAAGCGCGTAGATACCGCACACGGGCACGTCGAAGCGTATGTGTACGTGGCTGGGGCACAGGTGATTGAGATGATCAACAATGGGCAGATGTTCCGTGTACAGAGCGAGGAATGGCATGCAAGTGCTTGAGCAGATCCGCGATCTCCGCATCGCTCGCCAAGCCTACGCCCCTGCCGATGTCGGCTTTGTGCCCACCATGGGCTACTTGCACGCCGGGCATCTCCACCTTGTGGAGCAAGCCCGCCGCGATAATGCCCACGTTATCGTGTCCATCTTTGTTAATCCGACCCAGTTTGCGCCACACGAAGACCTCGCTACCTACCCACGCAATATGGAGCGCGATCTCCACCTGTTGGCCGAGGCCGGCGTTGATCTGGTCTTTGCGCCGCCCGTCAGTGCCATCTACCCTGATGATTATAATACCTACGTTGAGGTCGGCGGCGTGACGGAGATGCTCGAAGGAGCCGCCCGCCCGACCTTCTTTCGCGGCGTAGCCACAGTAGTCTGCAAACTGTTTAACATTGTCCAACCGACCCGCGCCTATTTTGGGCAAAAAGATTACCAGCAGACGATTGTGGTGCGCCAGATGACCCGCGACCTGAACTTGCCCGTTGAGGTGGTAGTCTGCCCCACCGTGCGCGAGCGAGATGGCCTTGCCATGAGTAGCCGCAACAGCTACCTTTCGGTGACGGAACGCCGCGCCGCACCAGTGCTGTATCAGGCCCTCATCGCAGCGCGGCGGCACTACCAGCAGGGCGCACGCGATGCCGAATTACTGCGCGAGGTGATGCGGAATATGCTGGCAACCGAGCCACTGGCGAAACCAGAATACGTGAGCGTTGCTGATCCGCAGACATTGCAGGAGCTAGCGCAGGTGGGCGATCAGGGGGCCGTCCTATCGTTGGCAGTGCGGATCGGCCCCGCCCGCCTGATTGACAACATGCTGCTGGAGCCGCGCCCAACGGAAACCGAACACCGGCTGAAAGGAGACCCCCACGATGAGTGAGCCAACCACCGCCCCCGCCCCTAGCCTCACGCTTACCTTGAGTCTAGCGGAGCTAGAGCAGCTCTTGCGGCGCATTGTGCGCGAGGAACTCGACCGCATGCGCGATGCCGCCCTCGATGATCCCGTAGAGGAAGCCGCCCTTGTGGCCGAAATCCTTGCCGAGCTCGAGTACGAAAAGACCCACCC
>CALCJV010000066.1 GCA_937967405.1 uncultured Chloroflexales bacterium
CGCTTGCCTTAGCAGAGGCTGGCTTGCGCCCACTCCTGATCGCCAAAGGCTACGGTACAACCCACTGGACGGGCGGTACAATTGATATACTGGGCAGCCGCCGTTACCCCAATGTGTCCTTGCATACCGCTCTTACGCGCCTGATCGAAGCCCAACCCGAACACCCCTATGCACGCATAGGGCTAGACGGCATTGCGGCCGCAGTGGATCGCTTCCGCACCCTGACCAAAGCGGCGGGTTACCCCTACGTCGGTGGGCTGGAGCGCAACGTGGTGCTGCCGACCGCGCTCGGTGCGCTGCGCCCCACCGCACTACTACCGGCCACTATGGCTGCGGGCGACGTGCGACTCGGCGGCGAAATCCTCATAGCAGGCTTCCACGAACTGCGTGACTTCTTCCCGCCAATGGCGGCCGCCAATCTGCAAGCCCAAAACATTCCGGCACGTGGTGTGTATCTCACGCTGCCTGATGGCTACCAACGCCACGACTATAGCACGCGCTCCTTTGCCTTGTGGTTCGATCAACCCGACTTTCGGCAGGCGATAGGGCAGCAACTCCGCACGCTGCGGGGCACGGCAACCCGCATCGGGCTACCAGCGGTACTCGGCTTGCGTGATCCGCTCGGCGTGGTCAATGAGCTGCAACAGATCAGCGGCGCACAGATCTTTGAAATTCCAACCTTGCCGCCTTCGGTGCCGGGCATGCGCCTGATGAACATCTTTCAGCAAGCGATCACGGTGGCGGGCGGGCGGATCCAGATCGGCTCTGAGGTGCGGCGCGGGCTTGGCGCGGAGGGCATGCTGACGCACCTGTTCAGTGAAGCCGCCGCCCGCGAACAGCAGCACCACGTGGCCGCGTGTGTCCTGGCGACGGGCGGCATTGCAGGCGGTGGGATCAGCACCGACTTTCGCGGCACAGTACGGGAAACCGCTCTGAACCTGCCCGTACACGCGCCCGAATCGCGCCAAGCGTGGTTTGCCTCGCGCTTCTTGCACCCTGAAGGCCACCCGATCTTCGCGGCGGGTGTGCCCACCGATGACCAGTTCCGCCCGCTTGATTATACGGGGCAGGTCATCTATGCCAACGTGATGGTCGCCGGTTCGACCTTGTTGGCAGGCGATCCAGTTGAAGATCGAGCTGTTTCCGGTTTAGCCCTCACCACCGGCTGGCACGTTGGTACATTGATGGCTACCTCGTTGCACCTACAACTCGCAACCCACGCTGAAGAACGCTAGGAAGGATCGCACCGCATGGCGTATATCATCCCCAGTGACCAGATCGAACTGTCGCTAGAGCAGTCGTTGGATCACTGTATTAAATGCAATATCTGCACGACAGCGTGCCCCGTCAGTGCCGTTACGGATAAGTTCCCGGGCCCAAAGTATGTCGGCCCGCAAGCGCAACGTTTCCGCCGCCCGGATCAGGACACGCCTGACGCATCCGTAGACTATTGCTCCGGCTGCCGCGTGTGCAATCAAGTCTGCCCGACAGGGGTGCATATCGCCGAACTAAATGCCCGCGCCCGCGCCCAGATCGTCGCGCAGAAAGGCTTGTCGCTTCGCAATCGCCTGCTGGGGCACTCGGATTGGATCGGGCGTATGGGGGCTGGGCCACTCGCGCCAATGGCGAATATGTTCCTGAGCAATGGCCTGCTCCGCACGATTACGGAGCAGGTGATTGGCATTGCCCGCCATGCACCCGTGCCCGCCTTCTCGCGCTACACCTTCCGTTCGTGGTTCAAGCAACGCCCCACCTCTGCCACGCAAGGGACGCGCAAGGTGGTGTATTTCCACGGCTGTTCAACAAACTATTACGAGCCGGAGCTGGGGCGGATTGCCGTCGAGGTGCTCGAGCATAACGGCTTCGAGGTGATTCTCGCCAAGCAGGGATGTTGTGGCTTGCCGTTGCTCTCGAATGGAGCGTTTGCCGCTGCCCAGAAGTATCACGCATACAACGTGCAGCAGCTCTTGCCCTACGTCAGGCAGGGCATCCCAATTGTTGGCACGAGCACCAGTTGCACCCTGACACTGAAAGAGGAAGCCCCCGATCTGCTCGGCTTGCACAGCGATGCGATCAAGCTGGTGGCAGAGAACACCTACGACATTTTCGAGTTCTTGCGCCTAGAGCATGAGCAGGGGCGGCTCAACACCAATTTCCAGCCCATCGCGCTGACCTTGCCCTACCACCCGCCATGCCAGTTGCGGGCCCATCGGATCGGGCGGCCTGCGCTCGACATCCTCGAAATGGTGCCGGGCTTGCGCCTGCTCGAAAGCACCAGCCCGTGCTGTGGCATTGCCGGAACCTACGGCGTGAAACGGGAGAAGTACGAGATCGGCATGGCGGTGGGCGCGGGTCTGTTTGACTTTGTGCGGCGCAGTGGCAGCGACCTTGCGCTGTGCGATTCGGAAACCTGTCGCTGGCAGATCACACACGGCACAGGTGTAACCAGTAAGCACCCGATTGAGATTCTGCATCGGGCGTATGGGCTAGCTCCCCCAAGTATGGGTGGCTAGATAGAAGTAGGGAAATACAGTATGGTCAGCCTATTAATAGTTTCGCACAGCAAACAACTCGCTGAGGGTGTCAAAGAGTTCGTGCAGCAGATAGCAGGCGAGGTTGTGATTGCGGCGGCGGGCGGGGCGATGGATGGCTCGATTGGCACCAACCCGCAGCATATTGCCGACATTCTCGAGCAGATCGCCTCGCCCGATGGCACGTTGATTCTGGTAGACCTGCTCGGCGCAGTGATTAGTGCCGAGACCGCCATTGAGCTTGTGCCCGATGTGAAGGCGATGGTAAGTAATGCCCCCCTTGTTGAAGGTGCATATTTCGCCGCACTCGAAGCTGCTGCGGGGGCCACACTGGCAGAGGCCAATGCGGCCGCATTGCAAGCCCGCGAACTGATCAAAGTGCACGATTAACACCCGCGCACAGGGGTATCCGACGTATTGTGCTGTAAACGAAAGTGTAACAGATAATGCAAGAAGTAACGCTGATCGTGACCCATCCCGTTGGGTTGCATGCGCGGCCTGCGAAAGAGTTATTTCAACAGGCGCGGGCTTTCAAGAGCAAGATCACAATCCAAAATTTGAGCCGTCCTGAAACCAAAGAGTTGCCCGTTAGCCCCTTCAATCTGCTCCAAATTGGAGTTAAGCACGGGCACATAATTCGCCTGCGGGCCGAAGGTGAAGACGAAACTGAGGCAATAGCGGCTCTCGCGGCTCTTGTGCAGAATGATTTCGGCGAACGCACGGAGGCATCTTGATGCAGCAGGAATATCACGGGGTAGGCGGCGCACCCGGCATCCTGATCGGGCGTGTGTTTGTCCATCTGCCTAGCTTCACTACCACCCCCGCCGCCCACGCCGAACCACCCGATGCTGATCCAGCAGCCACGTTAGCCCGCTTTGGGCAGGCCCAAAGCACTGCCGCCCGCAACCTCGAACAGCTTGCCGAACGCTTACACGCGGGGGGGCACAGCGATGAAGCCGGTATCTTTGAAGCCCAAGCCATGCTCGCCGAAGACCCAACCCTCACCGAACTGGTGCAAGCCCAACTGGAAGCTGGGCAACCACTGGCGGCAGCGGTGCAAACAGCTGCTACCCAGATGCACGCCATGCTCGCCGCGCTCGATGACCCCTACCTTAGCGAGCGGGCAGCCGATATGCTTGCAGTGGGCAAGGCGATCCACGCCGTGCTATACCCTAGCGGATCGCCCCTGCACGACCTGCCGCCCGATACCGTGATTGTTGCGCCTGACCTGACCCCTGCCGAAACCACCGAGCTGTATGAGCGCAAGCTCGCGGTGGCATTCGTCACCGCGCACGGCGGCAATACTGGGCACACCGCGATTCTGGCCCGTTCGCTCGGCTTACCCGCCGTGGTAGGGGTAGGCGAAGCGGTGTTGCAGCTCGCCAATGACACGCCAGTGATTGTAGATGGCCATACCCATACCGTGATTGTTAATCCTGCGCCTGCAACGCTTGCCACGTACCAACAACAGCGCACCAACCAAGCGGCAGCACAGGCCTACTATGCCACCCTGCGCGACCTGCCCGGCCAGTTTGCCGATGGGCATCGCGTCGGGCTGTGGGCCAATATCGGGCGGCCGGACGATGCAGCGCAAGCGCGGGCGCATGGCGCAGAAGGGATCGGCTTGTTTCGCACCGAATTCCTGTTTCTAGAGCGCACAACGGCCCCCAGTGAGGATGAGCAGTATGCTGCCTACCGCGAGACGCTCCAGATTATGGCGGGACGCACGGTGATTATCCGCACGCTTGACATCGGTGGCGACAAACCCCTGCCCTATCTGCATGTTGCCCCCGAAGCGAACCCCTTCTTGGGGGTGCGGGGGCTACGCCTATGTATGCAGCACACCGACCTGTTTCAGGCGCAGCTGCGGGCGATTCTGCGGGCTGCTCAGCACGGCGATGTGTGGATTATGTTGCCGATGGTTGCGCTACCGAGCGACATTACATGGGCCCGCGAACAACTTCAGCAGGCGGCGGCCACATTGCAGGCGCAGGGCGTGGCGCACCGCGCTGATGTGCCGCTCGGCATCATGATCGAAACGCCGGCCGCTGCCGTCACGGTGGATGTGCTGGCGCGTGCGTCCGATTTCTTCAGCATCGGTACGAACGACTTGAGCCAATACACGCTGGCCGTAGATCGGGGGCAAGCCGAACTATCCGCCCGCTACCCGCACGATACCCTGCCCGTGTTGCGCCTGATCCAGCAGGCGGTGCAAGCGGCACGCCAAGCTGGCAAGCATATCGGGGTGTGCGGTGAGCTAGGTGGCGTGCCTGAGCTTGGGCCGCTCCTCGCTGGCATGGGCGTACACGAACTGAGTATGTCGCCCGCGCTGATCCCGCCCATGAAAGCCCGCCTGCGTGAGCTGACCTATGCCGAAGCCCACGCCGCCGCCTTGCACGCCCTAGCGGGCTAATGGGGGGGGCAGGGGTGACAGGTGACAGGTGTTAGGTATCAGGTGTCAGTGTTTGCACCTAAGCTCGTGCACCTGAGCCTAACCCCTAGCACCTGATACCTAGCACCCAGCACCCAGCACCTGTCACCCGATACCTAACAAGGAGCCACGTCGTATGAACCCAGAAGAGTTTCGCCGTTTGGGGCACATGGTCGTAGATTGGATTGCCGACTACCGCGCCCGCATCGCCGAATACCCCGTCCAGTCACAAGTTGGGCCCGGCGATATTCGGGCCCAACTGCCCTCCACCCCGCCCGATCTGCCGGAGCCGTTTGAGCAGATTTTGCAGGATATGCAGCAGGTAATCCTGCCCGGCTTGACCCATTGGCAGCACCCGCACTTCTTCGGCTACTTCCCCGCCAATGCTGAGCTGAGTGCCGTGCTTGGCGATTACCTCAGCACTGGCTTGGGCGTGCTGGGCTTGGCGTGGCAATCTAGCCCAGCAATGACCGAAGTGGAGGAAGTGGTGACCGACTGGATGCGCCAGATGCTCGGCTTGTCGGGCGCATGGAGTGGCGTGATCCAAGAATCAGCCTCAACCAGCACGCTGGTGTCCTTGCTGTGCGCCCGCGAACAAGCCAGCGATTACGCCTTTGCACGTGGTGGCTTGCAGTGCGTACCCGCTCCGCTGGTGGTGTATACCTCGCAACAGAGCCACAGCTCGGTGGCGAAGGCGGCTTTGCTGGCGGGCTTCGGGCGCGAGTATGTGCGGGCTATCGCCACCGACGCAGCGTATGCCCTCGATCCACAGCGATTGCAGGCGGCTATCGAGCACGATCTGGCGCAGGGCTTGCGCCCCTGTGCTATTGTCGCCACTATCGGTACGACTACCACTACCGCCCTCGATCCGCTGGAGCCAATCGGTGTACTGGCCCAGCAGCACGGCATCTGGCTGCATGTGGATGCAGCGATGGCGGGCACAGCCATGATCCTGCCCGAATGTCGCTGGATGTGGGCCGGAATTGAGCAAGCCGATACGCTCGTGCTGAACCCGCACAAGTGGCTCGGCACACCCTTCGATTGCTCGCTCTACTACGTGCGTGATCCGCACGCCCTGATCCGCGTGATGAGCACCAATCCCAGCTACCTGCA
Source organism: uncultured Chloroflexales bacterium (assembly GCA_937967405.1). Taxonomy (GTDB): domain Bacteria; phylum Chloroflexota; class Chloroflexia; order Chloroflexales; family Chloroflexaceae; genus JAAUTZ01. The sequence goes on from CALCJV010000066.1 coordinate 6,076, forward strand.
AACCGCCGTAGATACCCACGTCAAAAACTTGCGCGATTGGGGGCTACCGCTTGGGCGACGCTTCCGTGCGCTCAAGCTGTGGTGTCTGATCCGTGAGCAGGGCGTACACGCCTTGCAAGCCCGCCTGCGCCGCGATCTGGCTAACGCGCAGTGGCTCGCAGGCCAGATTCGCGCTACCCCGCATTGGCACATCCTCGCACCCGTGCCGCTCCAGACGCTGTGCGTGCGCCACACCCCGCCCACCCTCACTGATCCCGCCGCAATTGATCGGCATACCCGTGCGTGGGTGGCCCGCATCAATGCGTCTGGAGTCGCCTATCTCACCCCCGCTATGCTCGATGATCGCTGGATGGTGCGCGTCTCGATTGGCGCACTCACTACCGAACAGCCCCACGTTGCCCACTTGTGGCAAGTGATGCAAGCGGCGGTTACCTGCGTAGATTGTTGAGCGTTTGATATGTACACCCTCAAATACTATTGAATCGTGGATAACAATCTGGTACAATGCAGGGAAGGATAAACGTAAAATTTTGGCTTAATACTGCAACTGTGCTATGGTAAGCTAATCGGTGTCTCCTTACCATAGGAATGGTGTCTCCTATGAAAGCGTGGCTTGCCCGCGCTAGCACACACATCCCGCTGCCGGTGCTGATCGTCATCCCTGCCCTGCTGCTTAGTACGCTAGCGATTGCCCTGACCGGCTGGGTGACGATCCGGCATACCCGCATGGTCTCGCTTGAGCTTGCCGATGATCTGCTTACCAGCCGCT
>CALCJV010000067.1 GCA_937967405.1 uncultured Chloroflexales bacterium
AGCAAGTGTCGCTATGTCGAAGATGGCATCAGCCAACTCTAGCAGGTCATCGCTGCGTAGCTGCTGCACCTGCGCCCGCAACGGTTCTGGCAGCTCCCCCAATCGCCGCCTCAGCTGGCGTAGCAGCATAGATGATCGCCCTTCCTCGCGCCCCTCTGCGCGCCCCTCCTCGCGGGAGAGGGTGATGATGAGCGGTTCCGGTAAGCCATACTCGGATGTGTATATCTGTTGAGCCATTTTGAGTATCTCCTGATCGGTACAAAGGGCCAATAATTCCAAGAAAAATTGCATGCGCTGCTCAGCTTCAGTGTACGTATAGATCCGCTCCATTGCAAGTCGTATATCGCGTTCTGGATTGATGATCTTGGTCTGTCCAATCAGCACGGCCAAAGCTGGTACATCGAGGGCGAGCAACTCTTCCGAAGTCATTTTCCAGAGATGGATCACCCCATACTGCCACGCCAGCACGACCCGCCCCGTGTGATCGGTGCGGGTATGCATGCCCGTATCGTTTGCCCCTGCGCCACCCACATACAGTACATAGCTCAGCACTGGCAGATCGGGATTGCGGATCACAATCCGCACATTGTACTCCAGCACGCGCAGGGGTACGGGGCGATGCGAGCCAGCCCCCTGTAGCTCAATGTGCAGGATCGGCTCACCGCCAGCCGCAGTTGTCACCGAGAAAATCAGATCGGCATCTACAGCTTCCGGCGAGCTATACAGTTCATCTTTGCGGGTGCTCACACGCACCACCGGCTCGCCTAGCAGCCACGTGGCAAATGCTTCCGGGGCGAGCATAAACACCCGTTTCAAGGGATGATCGGTTGCTGGCATGGCATTCGCTCCTCGTGGTGTGCATGACAATACACATGTGTCATGCTCAGTATAGCACAACCATGCAAGCCTAGCGATAGCACCCCCACCTTGTGCTATACTACACCACGATATGAGACATCAGCCACAACCGAATCCGCCCACCCCAGCGGCACCGACCGCCGCTGACTACCCGCCCGCATACTTTCGTGCCCAGATGAGCAAATCGGATGCCAAGATCGCGTGGCAATACGGGCGCATCATGGGCTTGGCGCAGGCCCCCCGTTTGGCCGGCAGCACTATTGTAGATGTGGGTTGCGGCTCAGGGCCTGCACTACGCTACTGTGTAGCACACGGCGCACGCGCTATTGGGCTAGATCATAGCCACTTCGCCCTACAGGTCGCCCAGCAGATTGCCCCTCGCGCATGCGTCATCGTGAATGATAGCACTGGCGGTTTGCCCTGCGCCAGTGCGAGTGCCGATCTGATGCTGCTCAGTGAACTCGTAGAGCATGTGCCCGATGCTGTGCCGCTCCTGCGTGAGTGTTGGCGCGTCCTGAAGCCGGGCGGACGAATTATCATTACCACGCCCAACCTGTGGGATGTCCGTCGCGCCCTTGCGCCCTTCATCGGGCAGGTGTGGAGTGGTGACACCGATCCGACCCATGTCAATCTGTATACCCCGCCGCGCCTTGCCCACGAACTCCGCGCCGCAGGCTTTGCACAGGTCCGCTGGCACACTGGCGTAAAGCCCGCCAAATGGCTCTCCTCGCGCCGCCTACGCATGCGCCTTGCGCTGCCCTACCCGCCGCTGATTGGCAACGGCTTGCTGGCAACTGGAGTGCGCCCGTGAGCGGCGAGCGACACCCGCCGCTCAGGGCTGCGCCCACCGAGCATATGCCTCCTGCCCGCCCCACTGCAAGTGCACCGCCCGCACCATTCGCGCTATTCTGGGCAAACGTGGATGTGTGGATCGAACGCCGTGCGCTAGCACTGGTGATTGGCGCAACCGTGCTCTATGCGTTGCTCTTCGCGGTGGCGGCAAGCTACAAGCTCAATGCCTTTTGGATGGGCTTTGATCTAGGCACACACGAACAGGTGCTGTGGAACACCGCCCACGGCCGCATCGCCGCTGTCTCGATGTTTGGCACAACCCAATCCTATCTCGGTATAGACATCATCATCATTGAGCTACTCCTTGCGCCGATCTACGCCCTGTTTCCGCGCACCGAAACGATGCTGGTGATGCAGGTAGTTCTTGCCGCAACTGGCGCAATCCCGCTCTACCTACTGGCACGGCAGTATGGCGGCAGTGCGTGGCATGGCTTGCTTGCCGCGCTACTCTACTTTGCCGCGCTGCCGGTACAGTATGCGATCCTGTACGAATTTCAGATTCGCACCGTCGGAACCGTCCTGCTGCTGTGGGCCTTCTTCTGCTATGAGCAACGCCGCCTTGCGCTGTTCATGCTGTTTGGCATCCTTGCCATGTGGACGCGCTCCGACGCAGGCTTTGTGTTGGCGGGCATGGGCGTGTATGCCCTATTGCAACGGCGCGGCTGGCAGTGGGTCGTGCTGCCGAGCGTGGTAGGCGTGGGCTGGGTGCTGCTCTGTGTGCGTGTGCTGATCCCCGCCTTCCGCGCCGAGCAAGATTTCCTCTACAGCCTGATCTATCGCTGGCTCGGCGATACGCCCACGGCGATGCTGCACACCTTGTTGACCCGCCCAGCCTATGTTGCCGAACACGTGCTGACGGCGGGCAAGCTGGGCTATCTGCTTGACCTGCTGCTGCCCCTGCTGTTCCTACCGCTCCTGCGCCCGCGCATTGTGCTAATTGCCATGCCGATCCTGCTGCTCAACCTGCTCTCGCTGGATCGCATCCATTGGAGTATCCGCTATCACTACCAAGCCTTCATCATCCCGTTTCTGCTCATCGCCACCATCTATGCGGTGATTGATCTGGAACGCCATACCCGCCACAGCCGCCACGTGTGGCTGCGCCAGCTAGGGCGATACGGTCTGCCGGCCACGCTGATCGGCGTTACGCTGGCGAGCCAGCTCTGGCTCCGTTCACCGTTAATCAACCTTGCCACCCGCACCCCCGATCATGCCCATATTGCCGATGCCCACGCCATGATTGCACTAGTTCCGGCGGATGCCGCCCTGAGTGCTACCAGCACACTTGGCCCGCATGTTGCCCGCCGTGAGCGACTCTACTTTTTCCCCGGCAATGTAATCTACCCGCCCGCGATTGCCACGAACGGCGACTATATCTTGGCGGATCGGAACGAAATCCCCGCTGCCGATCAGCCCCTCTTCCAAGCCGTCCTCAACAGTCCCGATTGGCGCATCGTGGCCGAACGGGGCGACTTCATTTTGCTGGAGCGGGTGCAGCCGTGAGCCACCCCCGACGATTGCGGGTGCTCATTGTCGGCTTAGGCGGTGTAACCCATACCTTCCGCCACTGGCCCGAGCGCGTACTAGCACTAGCACTGGTGCGGCGGGGGCATCAAGTCGCCGCAATTGGCACGCACGATCCGCAACGCCCCGCGTTGGCGCACACGCACGAAACGATAGACGGCGTACACGTCGTGCGGGTGCCCCCCCGCTACGCCCCCAACCGTACCCTTGCCCGCGCCCTCGCCACGCTGCCGCGCCCCGATCTAATCCACCTGATGCACCCGCGCAACGTACTTGCAGCACAAGTCACGCACTGGGCCCAGCAACACGCCATCCCTACAGTCTACACGTGGCTTGGCCCCTTTCACGATGCCTATCTCGCCCCAGATCGGGAACGCCCGTTTGAGCAACCGCCGACCTATGACCGGCTGATCTTTTCGCGGGCGGATCTGTTGCGGCGTGCCCTGCACGAGCCAAACCCGCGTGAGCTACTCCGCAACTATCGCCTGCACATGCCGCTCGCCGCTGCCCACGCGCTGCTGCCTTGTTCGCACTTCGAGGCAAGCGTGATGCGGCAATTCGGGCTACGCCAGCCACAGACGGTTGTGCCACTTTGGATTGACCAGCCCTTCATCAGCGATACCCCGCGCACGCCGCCCACCTATCCTTTCCCGCGCCCATGGCTCCTCTTCGTGGGGCAGATCACCCCCCGCAAAGGCTATGACATTGCCCTGCACGCCCTTGCTGAACTGGTGCAGACCCACCCAACGGCCACGCTGTTGATTGTATCCGGCATCAATCAAGCGCAACGCGCCCGCCTCGACATGCTCGCGCAGCAGCTCGGTGTTGCGGCGCATGTGCAGGTGTTGGGCTACCTGCCTGATGCCGCGCTCATCAACCTGTACCGTGCCAGCGATGCGCTGCTCTTCCCGACGCGCTACGAGGGCTTCGGGTTGCCCCTGCTCGAAGCGATGGCCGCCGAGTGCCCGATCATCACCAGCGACATTCCCGTCGTGCGCGAAATTGTTCAGCATGGGCAGAACGGCTTGCTCTTTCCCTACAACGATAGCCGCGCCTGTGCCCACGCCACGCGCCTGCTGCTCGATCAGCCGCGCCTACGCCAACACATGGTTGCTGGCGGAACCCGCACACTCGCCACCAGCTACGCCGAAGCAACCTGCATGGCCCAGATCGAGGCGTGTTATTTTCGAGTATCATAGACAGCTATGAAACGATCTCTGCTCCCAGAACTGTTGATCCTGCTTGGGGCAGCCGGGCTACGCTTGGGCTTTGCGCTGCTCCCGCTCGATCTGCTGGCCATGCTGCTAGAGGATGATGCGTGGATGGTTGCCGCGATTGCCCGCCACTGGGCCATTGGCAATGGTATCACCGCCGATGGCGTAAACCCCACCAACGGCTTCCACCCACTCTACCCGCTCACGCTCGGCGCACTGCCCTACCTCGCCGTGCCAACTGCCGCGCTCGAACACCTGCAAGCGGGCTTCCGCGCCAACCTGCTGATCTGCGCCGCCCTGAGTACGCTCACCCTGCTTCCGTGCTATGCCCTGCTGCGCCATGTTGCGCCGCGCCCGCTTGCGCTCGCCGGACTTGCGTTGCTCGCATTCAATCCGCTCCTGATCCAAGTCAGCGTGAATGCGATGGAAACGTCGCTTGCGCTGCTGCTCCTCGTGACGCTGTGGTGGCAATTGCTGCCGCGCCCCGCGCTCGATCTGGCGTTGGTGCGGGCGGCGGGCTTGGGTGTGCTGGCTGGGCTGACCATCCTTGCCCGCCTCGACAACGCCCTTGCGGTTGCCTATCTAGGGTTGTGGTTGGTGTGGCAAGAGGTACGGGCCCGCCGATTGCCGGTGCGGAGTGGTGTCTTTGGTGGGGTTGCCGGATTGGTACTTGGGCCCTACTTCGTCCGCAATTGGCTAATCTTCGAGTCGCTCAGCCCCAGCAGTGGGCGGGCCCTCGCCTATATGCATAGCTATAGTGGCTCATTCACCTATACCAGTGGGCTGCAACTACTGGCTTACCCACCCGCCCTCGACTTGACGAATGCGCCGCAGTGGGTGCTAGCCTTCGGTATCGTGGGGCTGGCGGGCATGTACCTCACCCTCCCCCGCGCCCAACGGGGTATGTTCACACCACTCGTGCTGTATAGTCTCACCCTCGCCCTGTATTATGGCTACGTGCAACAGCAAGGCCGCCCGCGCTATTATGTGGCGGTGGCGTTTGTGATCGTGTTGCTGGTGTGTGCATGGCTCGCCGCACGCCTTGCCACCCGCCCGCAGGCGATGCGCCTTGTGCCGGTGGGCGCGGCAGCAGTGGTTGCCGTGCTGATCGGCTACAACAGCCTAATGTGGGTCCGCAGCACCGTCGCTACGATCACTGCGCCCTACCAAGCGCAACCGGCCATGTTTGCGGCGGCCCGTTGGATGTCCGCCAACTTGCCAGAGGATGCGGTAATCGCCGCGCAGAATTCGGGCATCTTTCAGTACTATAGCAACCGCCTTGTGATCAACATTGATGGCAAGCTCAATCACGAGATTGTGCCGATCCTTGAGCAACGCCAGCTGGATCGCTACCTGCATGCTCGCGGCGTTGAATATGTCGTAGACCTGCCCAGTGTGGCCGACTACATCGAGTTTTACAGTGCCAATCTGAGCGAGGCCCCAGCGCACCGCGAAATCTCCGCGCTAGAGAAACTCCGCATCCACGCCCGCCGCTTTGCGGCCCGGCTCGGTATCGGTGCGCCGGTCGTGCTGCCGGAGCGGGTTCCGGAGCGGGTTCTCGTGCCCTTTAGCGATGTGGCGCAGATCGTGCAGGCGTTCCCACTGCCCAACGATCCCAACCAAGCCGTGACGATCTACCTGTTGCTGCCCCAGTTTGGAGCTGCGCCATGAGTGATCCGCGCCCCACCCCACCGCCCGAACCCAGCCCCCGCCCGCGCTCCTATCGCCAGCATCGCCTGCGCCGCTTGCAGATCGCGGTGGCCCTTTCAAGCGTGGTGCTGCTCGGCTTGGCGTATGGCTTTGCGATTACGGGCATTCATCCTACGTCGGTGGCGGGCTTGCTGATTGCGCTTGGTGTGGTGCTGATGCTCAGTATCCTGTGGAGCAACACGTTACGAACGATTGAAGCCCTCCGCCAACGCGAGATCGGCGAACGCTGGGCCGCACGGGTGCAACAACCACTCCCACCGCCGCCGCCACGCACCCCCACCGATCCCGTTCCCCCAGAACAGAAGGAGCCGTGATACCCCATGCGCCTGCTGTATGTCATCCCACGCTACGGCCCACAGTTCACCAGCAACGTGACGCACGGTGAACTCGTGCGCGAACTGCATGCGCTTGGGCTAGCGGTAGATGTCCTCAGCTTTACCACGCGCACCGGCGCAGGCGGCACGGCGGGCTGGGGGCTGGGCTTTGGCACGGAGCGGGTGTACCGCCATGTGCAGGGCGCAACGCTGGCCGAACGCGGGCTAGGCGTGCTCGCCCGACAGGGGCTGCACTACGAGTATTTCTTCTCGATGCTGAAGGGCTACCTGCACTTGACCCGCCAGCATGCGTATGATCTGATCCACATCGAGGGCACATTTCCGCTAGGGGCGGTAGCGGCTCTCGCACAGCACTCCGGCGGGGTTGCTGCGCCGTATGTCATCACTACAACGGGCGGTGATCTGTTCCGCCTGCCGGGTGAGGGCTACGGCTATGGCCACTACCATGTGCCGCGCTTGCTGATGCGCCTTGCCCTGCGGCGGGCGGCGTGGGTGCGAGCCAATTCACGCTTGATTGGGCGGCTCGCAATCGGCTACGGAGCCGATCCGCAGCGCATCACGCCACTCCCCGTCAGCATCGCCGATTTTTGGTATCCTACCACCGCTGCCGAACTGCCCGCCTATCGGCAGGCGTGTCGGGCGCAGCTAGCGGCACAGCACGGCTGGCAGCCAGATGCCCCCTTGATTGTGTTTGTTGGGCGGCTGATCAGCCTGAAAGCCCCCGAATTGCTGATTGCGGCCCTGCCTGCAATACAGGCACAGGTTGGGCCCGTGCAGGTGTGTATTGTGGGGCCTTCCCGCGAAGACCCCACGCACGGCGATTACCTTGCCTACCTGCGCCAATCCGCTCAGCAGACCGGCGTGGCCCAGTGGTGTACGTTTGCGGGTGGGTTGCCCCCCGAACAGGTGCGGGGCTACCTTGCCGCCGCCGATTTGCTGGCGGTTCCGTCACGCCTCGAAGGGCTAAATCGGGTCGTGTTTGAGGCGGGCGCAGTGGGTACGCCGTGTGTCATTAGCGATGGTGCGGGCGCAGCTGAGCTAGTTGCAGCGTATAGTAACGGCTTAGTTGTGCCTGCGGGCGATGTGCCCGCGCTGGCCCACGCGATCAGCCGCTTGCTCGGTAGCCCACGTGCGCTGCACGAATGTAGCCAACACGCCTATGCGTTAGCATGTGCCTGTTCGGCGGCGGCGGTGGCACGCGGGCTGGTGGGGGTGTATGGGCAGGTGCTCGGCGATCAGGTGGCAGAGGCTAGGTGATAGGCAAGACATACCGCTCATCAGGGTTCGGGATAGACGCACAGAAGGAGATCGGGATGCGGAATGCAATCTGGCTGATGCTGGCCATGCTAGGGCTGTTCCTCGTGGGCTGTGCCACCACCCCCGCCGCTACGCCCCCACCTGCTCCCCCGCCTGTCGCGCCAGTGCCAACAGCTCCGGCCGCACCGCCGCCGCCTGAGCCAACTCCACCAGATGGAGCGACAGGCGGTGATGTGGTGTTGCCCGCACCGCTCTACTTGCTCGCCGATCAGCAGCTGATCCGGATTGTTGCCGCCACCGCGATCACGCCCGTGCCGCTGCTCGATGCAGGCTTCATTATCGAGTTTGACGTATCGCCAGCGACGAACCGCCTTGCGTATACGTTGGGGCAGAATCAGTATACCGCCGACACATTGATCATTGCAGACGGTGATGGCAGCCAGCCGCGCCAGATCGCCGCCAATCCCTTTGGCATCAGCCAGCCACGCTGGTCACCAGATGGCACACAGTTGGCTTTTGCGGAAGGGGTCAGTGCCGATCTCAGCGACACCGGTGGGGTCTATCTGCTGGATGCGACGGATTCGGCAGCAGCACCAACGCGGCTACTCGCCAATCCGCCGCTTGACTCCAGCAATCCGAGCGGTGCGGAGGATCAGCCGGTTGCCCCGCTCGCGTGGTCGCCGCGTGGTGATGCGCTCCTCGTGCAGCAGGGCTTTGGGCTAGCGGTGCTGTGGCTGGCTACGGGTGAGCTAGTGTCCTTGCGGCATGCAACGCAGGAACAGCTGCCCTGTTGCGATGCGGTATGGACGAGCGACGGGCAGCAGGTGATCGTGGCGAGTGTGGGCAATATGCAACTGGGCACGGTGTCGCCGGGCTTGTGGCAAGCCGATGCCCGCACAGGTGCAAGCACGCCGCTGGTGCGTAGCGATGCCACTGGTGAGTACCGGCTGGCACAGGCTCCCTACCCGCTTGCATCTGGCGCGGTGCGGATGTTGGGCAACACAACGGCTGTGCCGCCAATGGCGGGGGGCATGCACTTGCCGCAACTACGCATGCAGCAGTACAATCCCGACGGCAGCGTGGCAACAGTACGCGAGGAGCTGTACCCCGTGCGTGATGTGCGTTGGGCTACCGATGGGCGCGGGGCGGCTGTGCTGACGGGGACACACGAACAGGGTGCACCATTCGCCACCTACACGCTGCTCTGGCTCGATGCAGGCGGTATGCTGCCAGTGCTACTCCACCGCTACACAGGTGATCCATTCAACGTGAGCTTACAAGGAGCCAAGCCCTTGCTGCGTTGGGGGCAGTAGGCGGGTGACGGGAGCTAGGTGACAGGTGTTAGGTGTCAGGTGACAGGTGGTAGGTGACAGGTGTTAGGTGACAGGTGTTAGGTGTTAGGTTAGGAACGCAGGCCACGAAGGGCACGAAGGCGGGCGAGGTGACAGGGGGCAGGTGTCAGGTGACAGGGGGCAGGTGTCAGGTGTTAGGTGACAGGTGTCAGGTGTCAGGTGTTAGGTTAGGAACGCAGACCACGAAGAACACGAAGGCGGGCACGGGGGGGATGTGTCAGGGGCTAGGTGTTAGGTTAGGAACGCAGACCACGAAGGGCACGGGGGGCACGCAGGACGCGAAGGGCACGGGGGGCAATAGCCGGTCGTGAGGGTTGCTCGCGCTTTACTCGCCCGCAAAGCCAGCGAGGAAATCTTGTCCGTTGGCAAGCACACTGCGGCACTGCCCGCAGATGCGCGAGGGCACACCGGTTCCGCGTTCGTTGTACAAATCGTGGCGCGAGCCACAGCTGCGGCAGATGCTAACATTCTCGATTTCATCCGCCCGCCAGAGCTGCGGTGTGGGGGTGAGTTGCAGCTGCTGATTGTAGGCATCGGTGGGTTCGAGCAAGCTCAGGCGCACACATACGGCCGCCGGAAAGGTGGCTTCAACTTGGGCATAGAGATGCGTGGTTGTAGAATATACCTCATCGCCAACGCGGATATTCTCCATACGTGGGTGGGCTACGATCTTCATCTTCAGTGTACCTGTTGGGTTGTGAGCGAGCACTCGCGGCTGGGTTGCTGCCCGTGTAGTTACTCCCTGTATTGTACCAGATTATGGGCAAGCGGCATGCGCCTGCCCAATCACCCGATCCATATCCTCCCCCGATCCCCTACCCAAACCGCGCAATCACCTCATCGGCAAAGCGGTGCAGTGCACGATGAGCGTAGGCAATCGGGGATGCCGCACCTGCATACCATAGTGCGCGGCAATCAGCTATAATGAGACTGCGGCATTGGCTCGCCGTAGGTACGGAATTCGGAGCAGTGGAGCAAGCACATGCAGCGGGTCTTAATCGTGGATGATGAGCGCAAGCTAGTGGATGGGCTGGTGAGCTACTTTACACAGGCGGGCTATGCCACCCTCACCGCCTACGATGGGCGCACTGCGCTAGAACTGGCGTTGCGTGAGCATCCCGATCTGATTGTGCTGGATTTGATGCTGCCCGAACTGGATGGGCTAGAGGTGTGTCGTCGCATCCGCCGCCATTCAGCCGTGCCGATTATGATACTCACGGCACGGGTAGAAGAAACCGATCTGCTGATTGGGCTAGAGTTGGGTGCGGATGATTACATTATGAAGCCGTTCAGCCCGCGGGAGGTGATCGCACGGGCGCGGGCCTTGTTGCGCCGCAGTAGTGGAGCCTATGCCGCCGATGAGCAGGTGCTGACGATTGGCGCAGTGCAGCTGGATATTGGGCGACATCAGGTGCAGGTGCAGGGGCACCCGATTGAGCTGACTCCCACCGAGTTTGCCCTGCTAGTGGCCCTGATGCGGAATGCCGGCCGCCCGCTGAGCCGTTCGCAGCTGCTCGATGCAACTCAAGGGCAAGCCTTTGAAGGGTATGAGCGCACGATAGATGCCCACATCAAGAACTTGCGCCGTAAGCTCGAAGCAGATTCGGCACACCCAACGTATATTTTGACCGTATTTGGCGTGGGCTACAAGTTCCGCGAAGCCTGAACCGATGAGGAGCCTTTCGCGCCGTCTCATCTTCACCCACACTTCGGTAGCCTTGTTTGCCGTGCTGCTCATGGCTCTCCTCAGTGGCGGCTTGCTAGCCCGTGCCTACCTCGATCTTGCCCGCCAACAGTCGCGCACAACCGCGCAACGCATCAGCAATATGGTGGGGATGATGTATCAGCGCAATCGGGGCTGGGTGGGCCTTGAGCCATTGCTGGAGCAACGCTTCACAGAGGGCTTGATTACGCGGCGGGTGGTGATCGCCGATCTGGAGCAGCGCGTGGTCTATGATAATCTGGGGGTGCTCCCCACCGGTACACCCCTACCCGCTCGGCTGCGGGCCACCGCTATCCCCATCAACGTGCGCCGTCCACCACACGCGGGGGGTGTGATTGGCTATGTGGCGGTGCCCACCGGATTGCTCGATGTAGATGTTGCCGAACGCGGGCTGTTCGAAAACCTGATCCGCATTGGCATGGTCGGGAGTTGTGTTTCCAGCCTTGCCGCGCTCTTGATTGCGCTGCTAGTGGTGCGCCATGTGACAGCTCCGCTTAGCTCGCTGACCCACGCCGCGCAGCGCATTGCGAGTGGCGAACGCTACGAGCCACTGCCGATCCCGCAGGATCGGGAACTGGCCGAACTCGCGCAGAGCTTCAACACAATGGCGGCCGAGCTAGAGCGACAAGAACGGCTGCGCCGCCAGTTGGTGGCTGATATTGCCCACGAACTGCGAACCCCGCTTAGTGTGTTGCGCTTGCAGATCGAGAGTATCGAAGATGGGGTCAGCCAGCCCACGCCAGAGGTACTGGCCTCGTTAGGGCACGAGGTCAACCTGCTCACGCGGCTCGTCAACGATCTGCGCCTGCTCTCGCTGGCGGATGCAGGGCAGCTCTCGTTGCAACTCGAAGCGGTGGATGGGCAAGCGGTGCTTCAGCATGTGCTTGCCAGCGCGATGCCGCACGCCCGCCAGCAACAGATTACGCTGCGCCTTGTGGCGAGTGCGCCGGATGTGCCACTCGTCTGGGCAGACCGCGAACGGCTGGCGCAGGTGTTGGGCAATCTGGTTGAGAATGCGCTGCGCTACACCCCAGCCGGCGGGCAGGTAGATCTGTCTATCGCTAGCAGCAGCGAGCTACCTTCAGGGGCATTATCGAGAACATTGGCGGCTGCCTGCAAGCCAGAACAGGGGCGGCAGTGGGTGGTCTTTAGCATACGCGATAGCGGGGTGGGCATTGCAGCGGAGGACTTGCCGCACATCTTTGATCGTTTCTACCGCGCTGACCGTGCCCGCACCCGCGAGTCAGGTGGATCGGGGTTGGGCTTGGCGATTGTGCAACGGCTCGTTGAGGCGCAAGGCGGGTGCGTAGATGTGTCCAGCACGGTGGGGCACGGCACGACATTTCGGGTCTATCTGCCGAGTTACACGCCAGAGCCGCGCATGGCTTAAATGTCTAGATTTTTTACATCTGCCGCATGCACTTGGATGAACTTCTTGCGTGGCGCAACAAGATCGCCCATCAGCATGGTGAAGGTTTCGTCGGCGCGTTGGGCATCTTCGAGCGTCACCTGCAAGATAATCCGGTTAGCTGGATTCATGGTTGTCTCCCACAGCTGCTCTGGGTTCATCTCGCCTAGCCCTTTGTAGCGTTGAATGTCGGGGCGCACTGTCGGGGCGAGCTTGCCCAAGTAGGCATCACGCTCAGCATCTGAATAGACATACACCACCTGCTTGCCGTGCTTAATGCGGTAGAGTGGCGGCTGGGCGATGTACAAGTGCCCGTTGGCAATCAAGGGGCGCATGTGCCGAAAGAAGAATGTGAGCAGCAGTGTGCGGATGTGGCTCCCGTCTACGTCTGCGTCGGTCATCAGGAGAATGCGATGGTAGCGCAGCTTCTCGGTTGTGAACTGCTCGCCAATCGGTGTACCAATTGCGGTAATCAAGGCTTTGACTTCGCTATTGGAGAGCATCTTATCGAGGCGGCTTTTCTCCACATTGAGGATTTTGCCGCGCAACGGCAGGATCGCTTGGAAGCGGCGGTCGCGGCCTTGCTTGGCACTGCCGCCTGCGCTGTCACCCTCTACGATATACAGCTCACAGCGTTCTGGGTTAGTGTCGGAGCAGTCGGCGAGCTTGCCCGGCAGCGCGAAGCCTTCCATCGCACTCTTACGGGAAGTCTCGCGCACCTTCTGGACGGCGAGGCGGGTTCGCGCCGCTTGCAGGGTCTTCTCGATGATGCGACGAGCATCACTTGGATTCTCGTCTAGCCAATTGGCAAACGCATCACCCATCACCGTTGCAACGGCACTCGCGGCTTCGGGGCTAACGAGCTTCTCTTTAGTCTGCGAGCTAAACTGGGGGTCTTCCAACTTCACACTAATCACGCCGGTCAAGCCTTCCCGTACATCATCGCCGGTTAGGTTCGCTTCGTTCTCTTTAAGGATGCCTTTGCTACGAGCGTAGGTATTGATCACGCGGGTTAAGGCGGTGCGAAAGCCGGTCAAGTGTGCGCCGCCATCCACATTATTGATGTTGTTGGCAAACGTATAGATCGAATCGCTATCATACGCATCGGTGTACTGCAGGGCAATCTCGACGGCAACATTATCACTGATGCGCTCAGTGTAGAAGGGCTGGCGGTGCAGCACAGTCCGTTCTTTGTTCAGGTGGCGTACATAGGACACAATCCCGCCCTCGAAATAGAAGTTGACTTCATTGTCGTTGCGCTCATCCACAAAATGGAACCACAACCCTTTGGTCAAATACGCCATTTCGCGGAAGCGTTGCGATAGCACGCGGAAGTTGTAATGGAGTCCATCTTTGAAAATGGTCACATCAGGCAGGAAAGTTACCGATGTGCCTGTGCCCTGCGCCTCGTCCACCTCTACCACAGGCCCGAGCGGCACGCCGGCGCGATACTCTTGCCGCCACAGCTTGCCATGCCGCCGCACTTCGGCCCGCATCCACTCCGAGAGGGCATTGACAACGGACAAGCCGACTCCGTGCAAGCCCGACGAAACCTTGTAGCCACCCTGCCCAAACTTACCGCCGCCGTGCAGTTTGGTAGCCGCAATCTCTAGCCCAGAGATGCCGTGCTTGGGGTGTATATCTACGGGAATGCCGCGCCCGTTGTCGCTCACGGTCACGCTCCCATCAGGGTGCAGTAGGATGTCAATGCGGGTGGCATACCCGGCAAGGGCTTCATCCACCGAGTTGTCCACGATTTCGCGGATCATGTGATGCAAGCCGTTGATGTCGGTTGGGCCGATGTACATGCCGGGTCTCCGGCGCACGGCATCCATGCCTTCAAGGACACTCATCTGGCTAGCTGTATATTCGCCGTTGCTAGCGTTGGGCAATCCCTCAGTGATCATTGCGTCATCCTTTGTATGTTTCTTATATGCAAAATTGCATCTATCATTCGATGCGTTTTAGGATATCTATGTATGAAGATTAGGGGTAGAGCGTTCTGCTACAAAGATCAACCGCGCCGCTGCTAGCCCAGCCCCGATATAGGCACTGGCAACCAGCGTCACAAGGATGCCGAGTAGACTTTGGGCCAGCCAGTCCCACAACGCGCCGAGGCCGGTGATGATCAAGGCACTGATGGCAAGCAGGCCAAACGCCGACCAGAAGTGACGTTGGACGAGGCGCAGGCTGTAGATGAGGCCGCGCAGCAGACCAACCTCATGAATGATGATCGCCTCGATTGTGAAGCCGGTGTAGATAATCACCCAGAACCAGATGATGCCCGCTACCACCACAAGGATTGGCACTAGTCCGGGCAGGCTCTGGGCCGTCACAGCCGCACCAATTGCGAAGGGCACCACAACGATCAACGCCGAGAGTAGCAGCGTCAGCACGTAGCCGGCCATAGCGCGGCTGACGTGGAGTACGGCGGTGACGCGCCCACGTTGGGGGTAGCGCGTGGGGTAGATCTCGCGCCCAAGCACCGTAAGGAACAGCGCACTGAGCACGAGTAGCACTCCGTTGAGCAGCACGATTGTGGTGAGGGCTATGAGGGGGCTGGTAAGGCTCAGCTTTGGCGCAGTTGCCGCATCGGCAAGCGGCACAATATAGAGCGGTACATAATTGAATGGAAGCAGCAGGCGAATATCGGTGGCCAAGATGCTGTGCACAAGTTCCTGCTGCTGCTCTGGCGTATTGCTCAGTGCGTTGGCCGCAGCATCAAGGTCGGCGCGGAGCGGCTCTAGGATCGGGGTCACCACCACTTGCGGCGTGAGCCAGAAGAGCAGATCGAGCACGACGGGAATACCAAGCACCCACAAACATTCAGTGAGCACCCGATAGCCCGCGCTGAGAACTTCAATTAAATTCTTCGTTTGGGGCTTTGCAATGCCCAACATGCGCCTCCTTACACATTGCTATTATAGCATACTTTAGGCGATCTGAAAAGTAAAATTGCACATGCGTGCATAGTTGCTTTGCGGCCACGCAGCCAGTATGCGAGACACTATGGAGAGATTGGGCAGGGCCCGCAGCGATGGCGCAACGGGCATAGCGGGTGGGGCGTAGGCAGGATGGCGGGCGGGTCCTGTGCCGAACAGCCCGCCCCAATTGAGCTACACGCCGCTGCGCGGTAATGCGCGGCGGCGCACCGATTGGTTGAAGACGCGCTGTGCTACGCCGTAGTAGTCAATCAGCTGATCCATTGTGGCTTGCCACGAACGGCTCCGAGCGTGGGCTAGCCCATTGTCCGCAATCTGGCGGTGTAATTCTGGCTGTTCTTTCAGGCGTTGCACCAGTGGGGTTATTTCATGCGGCTTGTCCGGATCAAAGAAGAAGCCATTCTGGCCATGCTCGATGATGTCCAGTACACCGCCTGCACGAGCCGCCACAACGGGCGTATGACATGCCATTGACTCAAGCGCAACTAAGCCGAAGGTTTCGGTGGTGGAAGGAAAGAGGAACAGATCGGCAGCGCGGTAGGCTTCGACGAGTTCCTTGCCGCGCAGATAGCCCGGAAAGACGGTCGGAGTGCCGCGATAGTGGGTCTTGAGCTGTTCGTGGGCAGGGCCCCCGCCAATCATGGCAAGGCGCACACCGCGAATCTTGAAGAGCGGATCGCGCATGGTATCGAGGCTCTTTTCAAGCGACTGCCGCCCGACGTTGATCACGAGAAAATCATCGGGGTTGCCGTTGGTCAGGCGGGCCCGCATCTCCATGTTGCGTTCGCCGGGGCTGAATAGCTCGGTATCAATGCCACGCTTCCACCAACGCACGCGGTTGAAGCCATGTGCACGCAAGTCTTTCAGCGTCGTTGTGGAGGGGCAGAGGTTCAGGTGCGCTTGGTTGTGCAGGGCCCGCAGATAGCTCCACATTAGCGGCTCGGCTAGCGCACCAAGCGCACCGCTGTAGAGCCGCGCATAGCGGGGCACATCGGTGTGATAGGAAGCTACAACTGGGATATTCAGCCGCCGTGCATACGACAAGCCAAAGGGTCCTAGAAAGAACGGATTGACAACATGCACCAAATCCGGCTGAAACTCCTGCACGCGCTCCCACACGCGCGTGCGCGGAATATTGATCCGCAGTTCGGGATAGAACGGGAGGCGTGGGCCACCCACCCCGACAATCTCTGCGCCAGCATACTCGGCGGGGCCACCCGGAGGCCCAAACAGGATCACTTGATGCCCCTTCTCGTTTAGGCGTTGGAGCATCAGACAGAGAATGCTGACCACGCCGTCAATTTTAGGCAGGAATGTTTCTGTGAAAACTGCAACTTTCATGGCTTGCCTATACCCCTACATCTGCCGATGGTTGCTCGGCGATTGCTGTGGCTCGAACACTTCTTAAAACTCTAGTATACGCGATCTTGCAGTTGCCTGACATACGCAGAATGACACCGGGCAACTGCCCCGTGTCATTCCGCCTGCCACTTCGGTGTCATTCCGGCTGTCGCTCTGGTTTATCACACCCAAGCCCCCGCATTACAGCGCGGGAGCAGTACGGAGCACCCGCTGCTCAAGCAGCGTCGTCGCTTCCGCGTGGGGCACGGCCCGCGAGAACCAGAAGCCCTGCCCAAAGGCACACCCAATGCCGCGCAGCAGCAGCGCATGATCGTGGGTTTCAATCCCCTCTGCAATCACTTCCATCCCCAACGTCTCGGCGAGGTTGATGATTGATTCAACAATCGCGGTACTTTCGCGCATCTGCATAATCGCTCGCACGAATGAAGAGTCAATCTTCAACGTATCCACGGGAACTCGTTGGAGGAAGCTCAGTGACGAATAGCCCGTGCCAAAGTCATCGAAGGCAACCGCAATTCCTTGTGCACGCAGTGCGGCAAGCTGGGCAACGACAGTATCGGTGTAATCTATAGCGACCGTCTCCGTAATCTCCAGTTCCAGATAGGCCGAGGGCAGCTCGTAGATGGCAAGTAGATTGACCACGACATCAACTAGATCGGGGCGCAGCAACGAACGCCCAGAGATATTCACGCGCATGCGAAAGGAGGGATGAAGCAAGCCAGCCTGAAACCATGTTGCGGTTTGTTGGATCGCCTGCTGCAAGACCCACTGATCTAGCTCGATGATTGAGCCGCTCTCCTCTGCGATTGGGATGAAGCGGCGGGGCGAGAGCAAGCCCCGGCGGGGGTGGAGCCAGCGCAGCAGGGCTTCAAAGCCAACGACTAAGCCACTATACAGATCAACCACCGGCTGGTAGTAGAGGTTCAATTCATTCAGCAGGATCGCTTGTGGTAGCTCAGTGGCCACCTGCCAACGTTCGAGAGCTTGGCGATGTAAGTATTCATCATAGAGGATAATCTGCCCGCGCCCCCGCTGTTTGGCTTGATGCAGGGCGAGGTTGGCATTGCGGAGCAGGTCGGCAGGGGTGCGCGTCACCCTATCCCTTGTAGCAATGCCGATACTCACCATAATCGAGACAGGCTGATCGGCGAGCGTAATCGGCTTGGCAAGCTGCTGCTGTATCGCCCGCGCCAGAGTTAGGGCTTCTGCAATGGACCTATTGGGCAGGAACATCAGGAACTCATCGCTCGCAAACCGAGCCGTAAGTGCATCTGGGGGGGCAATTCGCTCAAGACAACGCGCTAACGCGATCAGGAGTTGATCGCCGACACTGTGTCCCAAGCTGTCATTGATCAGCTTGAAGTTGTCAACATCCATGAACAAGATGACTTGGGCACAGTCTTTGGGATTGCTCTCAAGGGCAGCGAGGTGGCTTATGAGAAAAGTACGGTTGGGTAGCCCTGTCAAGTCATCGTAGCCGATCATCTGCGCGAGCTGAGCTTCGGCGTGGCGACGATCAGTGACATCCGTGACGATGCCACCAATCGCATAAATCTGCATCTGATTATTCCGCAAGGGAAACTTGATGGCCACTTTAATTTGCTCATTGCCGAACTGGTCAATCACATGCTCATCAAACTGGAGCGGCACACCTTGCTGCACGACTTTCTGGTCATCCTCACGCAAGGACTGGGCAACCTGTGCGGGAAATAGATCGAAATCAGTCCGGCCAATCATCTGCTGCGGTGATAGCCCATGCGCTTTGGCAAGCCGATCATTGGCGAGCATGTAGCGGCCTTCCAAATCCTTGACAAAGATCAACGCGGGCGCGTGTTGGAGCACCGATTGGAGCCACTGCTGGCTTTGGTGCAGATTGTGATCGGCGTGAATGCGGCGGGCAACGTTATCAAGCAACTGGGTATGGTGTTGGTCTACAGCGATAGTCCGCTGCCGCCCGCGCTGGTCTAACATCCGCTGGGCGTGGCGCAGCGAGGCTTCCACGCGGCGTGCGTGGGTGACATCCTGCACTGCCCCCACCACCCGCTGCACGCACTTGCGGGTGGCATCCCACTCAGGAATGGCAACCACCCGCAAGTGCAGATAGTTGGCGTGGGTATCACGTACTTGATACTCGCTATCGAAGGGGATGCCGTCGAGCAACTGACGGAGATCCGCTGTGGCACGTGCTACATCACTGGGGTGCAAGGCGTGTTGCCAGAGTTCTGGACTAAACAGATCGGCACAGAGCTGGGTCGTGAGCGGGCCCGTCAGATATTCCAGCTCGAAGGTGTGATCTGTTGGATTAACACGCACGGTGAAGGCAATACCGGTTAGATGTTCAATGAGGGATTCGTAAGTGCTCGTATTGGCAGGGGCAGGTGTGCTTCGTGGCATTGCTGATCCCATTGTGGGAGGCGTGTGTTTTGCCGTCCAAGTTTCGTGTCGGAGGCGAGCTTCAAGATCAGCAACCCGTTGCCGTAGGTAGGTTACTTGATCCTGTGAATTGGCGAGACTCGCTGCTGCGGGCAGTTCTGCCGATCGATTATGCTGAGGATCACGCATAGCGTAGGTTCTCCTTCGCCGGTTCGCATTCAAGGTGTGTGCAGGAACACTGCCCCGCCCAACCACGCCCTCATCGTTGGATTGGCTAGGTGAGTGAAGGCCAGACGGCGAGCTTGGTCTGTACGCGCTTGATCACTTCATCGGTAAACTCGGAGGTGGTTGCATGGCCCTGCAAATCTGCGGTCCGCACGCCAGCATATACCGCCTCAAAGACCGCCTCAGAGACTGCGCGAGCAGCGAGCTTGCCCCCTTCGATATAACCGAGCAGCGAACTGCATGCCAAAATCATGGCCATAGGGTTAGCAATATTCTTTCCAAACAGCGACGGAGCTGTACCGTGCGGTGCTTCGGCCATCACCACACGGGTATGCCAATCCTCATCGAAGCTGATCAACAACGACTCTGCCCCAGCAATTGAGCCGAACATTTGTAAGATCATGTCACTCAAGCAATCGCCATCCCGATTGAGGGCCGGGATCACCATGCCATCGCCCATGTTGGTGAGTAGAAGCGCATAGGTTGCGTCAATCAACTGTGGCTCGTAGCGCACGCTGGGGTGGCGTTGAGCCGCAGCGTCCATCTCTTCCTTGAGCATCCCTTCATACACCGGACTGACGGTATATTTCGGACCACCAAACACCTTCACGCCTAGTTTCTCGGCGTGACGGAAAGCATATTCAGCAACCGCCCGGCAGGTATAACGGGTAATCCGTTCAGTGCGGTAGGCGACTTCGTCCAAGCCACTGCCCTCGCGCCACTCTTTGGCTCCGTAGGCATCGCCCACCGCCATCCGAATGACCGCAATCGGGGCATACACCCCACCAATCGGGCGCACGCCGGGAATGCGCCGTCCAGTGCGAACAATTACCGTGCCATTTACCATATCGCGCAGGAGTGCGTTTGGGCTACCGACATCTTCGTCATGTTCCGGCGTAATCGTGGCTGCCTTCAAGCCCAAGCCGGTTGCGAGCATTGCCTCAGCTGCCTCAGAGACTACCCTATTCTTGGTTGCCCGCCGATTCTGTAACGAGAGATCGAAGGTCTTGAACTCCAGTGGTAGCCCAACGACTCCCGGCGACAACACCCGCAACGCCTCCTCAAGCAGTTCCTGTCCCGTCTGATCACCTTGCATGACGACAATGGTTGCACTCATTTCGCTCCCTCACTCTCCGCTAAGATTGACTGTTCCAAATCCAGAAGATACACGCTGCTAAGTATACCGCATAGTAATTAGAATCAGTCAAAACAGTACGGAAATTTCGCGGTCATTTTATCCAAATCTTATAGATTGCACAGCCATCACCACATTGCCCAACTGCCGTGCAACATCCACTTACGGCGTATCTGCGAGATAGAGCAAGGCCAACCCGAAGGCTGCCGCCCATGGCAGAATTTGCACCTCGCCCGCAGCGAGTGCAGCGCGGATGTCGGCTGGGGTGAGCAGCAGCAATTCCTGCTCCTCCAGATCATCCGCAGTGGGGCGTGCGACAGGCTTCGCATTCCGCGCAAGGTAGAGGTAGGCTGTCCCCGCACCGCGATTGCCGTCTACGGCGTATCGCCCTAGATCAAGCCACTCGCTGGCAGTGTAGCCGGTCTCCTCCAGTAGCTCACGCTGCCCGGCCGTGAGCGCATCCTCGCCCGGCTCAAGGTAGCCCCCGACTGGCGCAAGCGCAACCCGGCTTGCGGCGTACTTTGTTTGGCGGAAGCAGAGGATCCGTTGATCCGGCGTACATGCTACAATGTTGACAAAATCGGGGGTGATCAGCCACGGCCAGTCAGCAATGATGGTGCCATTGGGGAGAGCAACTGTATGTGCTTCCACCTGTAGAAATCTACTGTGGTTAAGTATGAGGGTGCGCTGAAGGGTCTGCCATTGCTGCATTATACACTCCTTGTTTAGCCTACTATTTAATAATACCGGAATTTCAGAAAAAGGAAAGAAAAACCATAAAATACTCTTAGGGAAGATTTCTTCACAAAGTTGTTTTTGGGGTATCTGACAAACCACCGCTTCACCGAATGCCTGATCCTGTGGTATGCTAGAAAGGTGAGCCAACCACATCGCTCTCTCATCATTGCCATTTTATTTGTTACACGCCTAACGCTTAACACCGCAATTCGGGTTGTCTACCCGTTGCTCGTGTGGCTTGCAGCAGCATTTGCGGTAGACCTTCAAACCGTCAGCCTGATTGTCACGATCCAGCTTGGCACCACCTTTGTGGGGCCGATTGGGGGGGCACTCGCAGATCGCTATGGCGAACGGCGGGTGATGCTCGTGGGCATGGGGCTGTTCTGTGCCGGTGCAGCCACCTGCTTGTTCGCACCCCAGATCGGCGTACTCATGGTGGGGCATGCCTTGATTGGGGCCAGCACTGGCTTCTACCACACGGCCGCACACGCCTACCTCAGTGCCACCACACCCTACGCCGTGCGCGGGCGCGTATTGGGCTTGATGGAGGCTAGCTGGGCCCTCGCCGCCCTGCTTGGCGTGAGTGGTCTGGTAGCATTGGTGCAGCGCACGCAGGCGGTGCAATTGATGTATGCCTTGCTGTTGGGGCTAGGTGGGGTGTTGCTACTGGCGATCTGGTTGGGTGTACCCGCGTTGCATCGCTCGCCGACTACTGCTGAGACACCCCGCATAGGCATGGGTGCGGTGCTGCGCCAACCGGTGGTGCTGGTGTTGATGGGCTTTTTAACCGGTGTGATGATCGCCTATGAGATGGTGTTTGTGGTGTATGGCGCGTGGCTCGAACAGGACTTCAACGCATCACTTGAGCAGCTCGGCGGGGTGTTCGGGGCGTTGGGCTTCGTCGAACTGGGGAGTTCGCTCGCGGTAGTTGGCTTGGTGGATCGGATTGGCAAGCGGCGGGCCCTGCTCGCTAGCTTTGGGCTAGCAGGCATCGCCCAGATTGCGCTGGTGTTCACTGCGGGCAACTGGGTTGCCTTTCTGCCCGTCTTTCTGGTAATGGGTGTGATGTGCGAATTTGCGATTATCAGCGCGATCATCTTGAGCAGTGGGCTAGTGCAACGCGCCCGCGGCACCGCGATTGCACTCGGCATTACCGCATTGGGGATTGGCCGCGTCATCGGTTCCGTGTTAGGTCCAGCCCTGTTTACCACCTTCGGCTTCACGTCCAATGGGCTTCTTGCGGGTATGCTCACGCTAGTCTGTGTGGCTATCGGCTGGCGGGTTGTGCGCGAGGGCGATGAAGCTAGCCCACCTGATCCGGCTGCACCGCCCGCAGCGGCATCAGGCGTTGCCGCGCAAGGCGAATGACTGCACCACGCGGAAGTGCTGATCGGGCGACTGCTCCAGCAGATACAGCGTATCAAGGTGCAAGGTGCGCTGCGCTGGTGTCGCCCATAGCCCGTACTCCTCGTCCAGAAGCTGGGCGACGCGCTGGTGGGTTGGCCAATCGGGCAGGCTCGACAAGAGTGAGAAGTGCAGGACAAAGTTTTCGAGAATCCGGTAGCGCGGCGTGCCATAGCGCGTGAAGGCCACTTGATCGGCGGCCGAGAACGTAGCGCGGTGCGGTTCAAAGAAAGGGCTGCTGGTGTGCAGCACCTGCACAAGCGTTACTACTTGGCGGTGCAGGCGCGGCGTGGCTGCTGCTGGATCGTCGAAGGTGATCCCAAGCGCACGCGGCAGCAGCGCAAAGGAGGCATACCAACGCCCAGCGTGCAGCGTGATGGGGGCGGTGCGGCTGGCAATCCAATCAAGGCGCGTGTTGATCTCATCCAGATCGGCGGCAGCATATGCAACCGCTTCGCCCATTGTGGCGTGGCAGCCAAACAGCCGCGCAATGCCGACCCACGCCGCCGCCGCCGGATCGTGTTGGGCGAGCAGGGGGGGCACAGGTGTGCCGCGCAACACATCGTAGCCGATCACGGCACTAGCGAGCTGGTAGAAGCTGGTATCGGCCGATGGAATCAGATAGACGGCGAGTGTGTGGTTGGGTTTGGCAAGCTGCATCGAGTATCCAGTTCACATCTACCACGCTGATCGTGAATGCCCACAAGCTCTATTATACCCTAGCTCAACTACATCAGTCAGGTAGCCGCGCAGGAGCCGCGCAGGAGCCGCGCTTAGCCCATTCTTCCCACCCAATTGACAGAAGCCCCACGCTATGCTACTGTGCTACTCCGTTATGGAAACACCATCATCGTCTGCCCAATCTGCGTCGCGTGCCCGCACTCTGCCTCCTATCGGTGCTTTGCTGCGCCGTGTGGATGTTGGTGTGTATGTATTGGTGCTGCTGTTTGTGCTGCTTCTGCCGCTCAGCACACCGCGCATCTATGCCACCGATGAGGTGCAATATTACGCCTACCTGCGTTCGGTCTACATTGACCGCGATCTGGATTTTCGCAACGAATACGAACACTTTGCCCAGATCGGCTTAGCCAATGGCGATCCGGCGATCTACAATGCGTTGCTGCGCGATCATCCTGATGATCCGCCCGTCAATCCGCAGACAGGCAAGCTCCGCAATGTTGCGCCGATTGGGGCGGCGGTGCTGTGGTCGCCCGGCTTCATCCTCGCTGATATTGGCGTGCGCGGAGCTAATCTGTTTGGGTCCGGCATCCCCACTGATGGCTTCGCTCGTCCCTACATCTACGCAGTCTGCTTCACGAGTGCCGGGTATGCCCTGCTCGGCATGCTGCTCACCTACCGCCTGTGCCGCCGCTATGCAGGCGGATTGGCGGCAACGCTAGCGTGTGTGACGCTTTGGCTGGCTACGCCACTCGTGTTCTACACCTTCATTGCCATGCCGTGGGCGCATGCGCCCGGCTTCTTTCTGGTGGCCCTGTTCCTCACCATCTGGCTTGGCCAGCCGCACCCACCGCTTGCCGAACGGTATGCCCAGCGTTCGCTACGGACGTGGGCCTTACTTGGTGCGGTGGGCGGGCTAATGGCCATGACCCGTGAGCAACTCGGCTTGTTGCTGTTGCTGCCCGCCGTCGAGAGCCTGTATGCCTACGCTCGCCTCGTGCCCGCCGCAGTGCGCGGCTCTGCTGCCGCCCGCCAGCAGGTGCGGCAACTTGTGCAAGGGCACGCGCTGTTTCTCGTGTGCCTTGTGCTGTTTTTGCTGCCCCAATTCGCCACCTACCAAATCCTCAATGGCCGCCCACTGCCCGCCAGCACTGTCGCGGGCAAGCTCAGTTCATCAGGCGGGGGCAGTCCGTATTTCTTCGCCACCCTGATCCACCCGCGACACGGGGCATTTCAGTGGAGTCCGGTGCTCGTTCCGGCACTGGCTGGGCTGGCGTGGCTTGCGCGGCGCGATTGGCTGCTGGCCGCCCTGTGTCTGTTGGGCTTCGTAGTGCAGACGTATATCAACGGCTCGTTTGGCTCGACATGGCACCTGACGGGCGCATTTGGATTCCGCCGCTTGATCGAGTGTATCCCCTTCTTCGCACTCGGCTTGGCTGCGCTGCTAGAGTGGCTGCACCGCCGGACCCACCCTGCCGTGATGATCGTGCCGTGTCTGCTGCTGATCGGCTGGAATATCGGGCTGATCGCGCAGTGGACAGTCGTGCGCCCAGAGCTACGGCGCGGCTTGATCTGGGATGATATGCTCTACTACCAAGTGGTGGAAGTGCCGCGACAGATCATCGGGCGGCTCGGCGATCTGCTGTTCAATCGCTGCCGCCTTGTGCAAAACCAGACCTGCTGATGATTGCCTACATTGCCATCCCCACGAGCCTCAGCTTGCAATCTGCGAATGCCCTGCAAACCTACACCACGATCCGCGAACTGCGCCGCCGCCGCCCCGACACATTGGCGATTGTGCCACGCTGGGGCAACGAGCCATCGCGCTTCAGCGAACTCGGTGTGGTGCATCTGCCGCGCCCCGCAATTGGCAAGCTCTCACGGCTCTACCGCACGACACTGTGGTATTACCTTGAGTATTCGGCCTTTGCGTGGATGTGCCTGCCGGTGCTTGCCGCCCAGCAGCAGGCGGGTACGCAGATCGAGGCGATCTACATTCGCCAGAGCATCTGCGCGGCGTGGTGGGGGGCCGTACTTGGACCACGGCTCGGACACATCCCCGTCATTTACGAAGTGCATGACCTTGAGTCGCGCAATCCTTCGCGCACCAAAGAGGTGTGGGCCCAGAGCCTGCTCCACTTGATTGACCGCACCGCGATCACCCGTGCTACGGCGGTCGCTTCGCTTACCGCAGAGTTCGGGCACTATCTAGGGCAGATCGGCTGGCGCGATCCGGCCGACATTGCGGTGATCCCCGATGCCTACGATGCGACGCTGTTTGTGCCACAGGCACAGGCTACCTGCCGGTCCCAGCTTGGCTTGCCCGCTGATGCGCTGATTATTGGCTACGCGGGCATGACGTTTGCCCACCGCTGGCTAGAGGGCTTGATCGCTGCGGCAGCCCAACTGCTGCCGATGTACCCGCACCTACAGCTGGTGCTTGTTGGGGGTCGTCCAGCAGAGCTGGCCCACCTGCGCGAGTGTGCCGATCAGCATGGTATCGCCGAGCGGGTGCAATTGGTGGGAGCCGTGCCCCAAGCGGCGGTGGTTGCCTACTTGAATGCAGCCGATGTGCTTGCCATTCCCGATACGGTGACAGATATGACCGCTTCACCCCTGAAGCTGTTTGAATACCTTGCATTGGGGCAGCCGCTCGTGTTGCCGGATCTGCCAGCGTTGCGTGAGGTGCTGCCGCCCACACTGGGACACTATTTCGCTCGCCGCGATCTGCTGGGCTTGCAAGCGGCACTCATCGCCGCCCTGAATGCTCGCACTGATCGGGCAGCGCAGGCTGCCCGGCGCACGCTCGCCCAAGCCCACACCTACGGGCGGCGGGCAGAACGGATACTGGAGCTAGTGGCGCAGGTGCGTGGCTAGGCTCAGGGCCTACGCGCTGTGGTTCGGGTCTATGCCGAGCGAGCGCAACAGTGCAGCGAGCCGTTCACGCTCTTGGCGTTCCCGTTCACGCTCTTGGCGTTCCCGTTCGCGCTCTTGGCGTTCCTGCGCGAGTTCTTGACGTTCCCGTTCGCGCTCTTGGCGTTCCTGTGCAAGCTGCTGTTGCGCTGCATCCCGTTCGCGGATCAGGGTATCGAGCGGCTTGAATGGCTCGCCATTCGGCTTGAAGATCGTGATTGGCTCATCTGGCGGCGAGACAAACTGGATGCCCAAGCGCGGGCTGACCCACCCATCAAGGCGCGGGTGGGTCGTCAGTTCCTGCAACCCCGTTTCGTCCCGCAGCCAGCCCCGCAGGGTGAATGTGTCGGGGTCGTATTCGTAGTATTCCTCTACGCCATACATCGCGT
Organism: uncultured Chloroflexales bacterium; assembly: GCA_937967405.1. Lineage (GTDB taxonomy): Bacteria > Chloroflexota > Chloroflexia > Chloroflexales > Chloroflexaceae > JAAUTZ01. Next base: position 26,393 of record CALCJV010000067.1, read on the forward strand.
AGAACTCGCGCTTCTCGCGCAGCTCCTCAGCCGTGTTGCTGGGCGAGAGGATTTCGAACACCACTTGCGGCGCAATCCCGCCCTCTTCCCATTGCCGATACGAGCCACGCCGCCCTTTGGGCCGCCCAAAGGCCACCAGTGCATCCGGCGCACGGCGGATGCTCGGCTGCCCCTCAACGGGATACCACAGCAAGTCGCCCGCAACAAACACATGCGGGTCATCGGCAAATAGGCTTTCGAGGTTCTCTTTGACCAGCACAATCCAGTTGAACTGCTCCGTGTTCTCGGCCATCGGTTCTCCATCGCAGTCTGGATACTCAATCGGCGGCGACACGGGTAGCTCTAGCGGGTTGATCGTCATCGGTATCGCTCCTTCCGGTGCAGGTTAGTGGTCAACGCTTGCGCTATGGCAGACAGTATAGCACAGGTGTGTAGGCAAGTGGTGCACGGTGTGGGGCGCATCGGTTGTTAGTGCAGGTCAAGCCAGATCACGCGGTGGCTGGCGGCATTGATGATCACCGTGTGTTTGTAGTGCGTGTAGGTCTTTGTGCCCATGCGGTAGTTCTGGTGAATGTGTCCATGGATCAAGTAACGCGGGCGGGCCCACTCGATCAGCCAGCGCAACGCCCGAAAGCCGCGATGGGCCAGATCACTGCCCTGATGTATGCCTGCGGGGGGAGCGTGAGTCAACAATACGTCAAGGTCCCGCCCGTAGCGCAGCCGATTGAACAGCAGGTGCGGCGTGAGCCACAACACCCGCAGCAGCATGTCGCGTTCGGTGTATTGGTAGCGTGAGTCGGCATTGTAGTGCATACTGCCGCCCAAGCCCGCGAAGATGATGCCCTGATGCCGCAGCACGTGATCATCAAGCAGGGTGCAGCCGCGTGCTTCTGCCACCACTTCGCCGTTGCCGGTCAGTTCGGGCGCGTCGTGATTGCCATGCACGTAGAAACATGGCACCCCAAGCATCGTGACGGCGTACTCTAGGTAGTAGTAGGGCAGATCGCCACAGCCCAGAATGAGCTTCACAGTAGGGAAATGGTCACGTATATTCAGGCTGTAGACGAGCGGCACAACCTCATCGCTCAGGGCAAGCACATACATACGGGCATGCTTTTGTGGGTGAATAATTGATGCGACAAAACGATAGCTTTTTGTTACTATACCAGTGGTATTGTAATTGATCAGTGAAATGATCTGTAACTCATCTGGATATACTGAACTGGAAGTCTCGTGCTGTCAACGACGATAGAACACCCATGTTATATCGCAACAGGAATTCTAGCACAGCCATAAGGACAGAGAAGAGATATGTTAACACATGCAGAAGTAGAGCGTATTCTGACCAGCTACGATCTTGGTCAGTTGCGGAGTATGACCACCGCAACTCGCGGTTACGTGAATGAAACGGCATTCATTCACACCACTGAAGGACGGTTTGTGCTGCGCCGCAGTCATCGCCGTTTGAATGAAGAACAGCAACGCTACCGCCACACCTTGATTGAGTGGCTGTACCAGCACGATTTCCCCGTGCCGCCGCTCATCCCGGCCAAGAATGGGGATACCTTGCAAGTTCAGCAGGGGCGTTATATTGAGGTGATGCAGTTTGTGTCCGGCGGCGATTTTGATCAGGATAATGCGAGCCACCTGTGGAGTGTGGGGCAGGTGCTGGCGCAGATGCACAATCTGTTGGAAGATTACCCCAAGCCACCCGATAACGCGCATCCGCGTTACATCCCTGAGAATGCCTTGCGCCTGATCGAGATTGTGCTGGAGCGCGACGTGATGGGTGATCTGGCTGAGCCGCTCAGTTGGTATGATCGGCGGGCGGCTCGCCTTCGCAAGGTACTATCGGAAGAGGCATACTCCACGTTGCCCAAAGTTGTCATCCACGGCGACGTGCATCGGGACAACTTCTTGTTTAGCAAGAGCGATATTACGGCTGTGCTGGATTACGATCAAGTCTCGTGGCAAAGCCCCATCGCTGATCTCGCTGATGCGCTGGTGGCATTTGCCTCTGAGCCGAAAACGAAGGGCTTGGTCAATACGTGGGGGGTGTTCACTGGGCCGTTGAGCAGTGAACACGCGCTGGAGGTGATTACCGCTTACCATAGCGTGCGCCCACTCAGCACGAGCGATTTGACCACCTTGCTGAATACGCTTGAGGTGATCTGGCTGCATGGTGAGCTAGGGCGGGTCGTCTCTACGCCGGAAGGTGCGCCAGAGTATCACGAAGCGGTGCTAGGTCAAGGTCGCCAATTGCTGGATGATCTGGATCGCAAGCGTGATGCGCTGCTCACTGAGTGGCAGCAGCAATGTGCCGAATTGGATGTAGCAGAACCTGTTGCCGCTTAAAGAACCTACGTTCGATGTCACTCAGATAGCTGGCACGGCACTTCATCTTTCTTTAAGGATGCGGCCCGCCATGATCGCACACGCAGCTGCTCTCTTAGAAGCAATCCGGGTGATCCATGCTGCGATTCGGGCGGCAGTAGTTGCCGCGTGCGAACAGCAGAGCCTCACGGATCTGGCGCAGGTGACAGGCGACGATGTAGGCGATACGATCTATGCCGTTGATCGGATCAGCGAAGCGGTGCTGGTAGATCTGTTCAGCCGCGAGATTGCGCCGCGCTGGTCGCTGGTGCTGATTGCCGAGGGCGTGCACGGCGGGCAGATGACCCTGCCGCCCGGCACGCCACCAGCGCAGTGCCAACTCCGCGTGATTGTAGACCCGATAGATGGCACACGCGGCTTGATGTATCAGAAGCGTAGTGCGTGGATCCTGACTGGCGTTGCACCCAATTATGGTGCAGATACCCGCCTGAGCCAGATCGAACTGGCCGTCCAAACCGAGATTCCCCTCGTCAAGCAGCACCTCAGCGACGAACTGTGGGCTACCCGCACCAGCCCCACCTGCGCCCGCCGCTACAATCGCCTCACCGATACGCACACGCCGCTCGCCCTGCACCCCTCACGGGCTACCAGCATCGCGCATGGCTTTGCCATGATCAGCCGCTTTTTTCCGGGCGCACGCGATGAACTTGCGGCGATAGATGAGGCGGTGATCCGGCGCGTGTTGGGCAACCCGCCGCCCGGCAAAGCGGTGTGCTTCGAGGATCAGTACATCAGCACGGGCGGGCAGCTGTATGAGCTGATCGCCGGCCATGACCGCTTTGTGGCCGATCTGCGTCCCCTGCTCAATCAATGGCTTACGCGGCAGGGGCGATCACAGGGCATCTGCTGCCATCCGTATGACCTCGCGGCGATGCTGGTGGCGCAGCAAGCGGGTGTAATCCTGACAGGCGGCGACGGCGGCCCACTAGATGCCCCGCTCGATCTGCATACCGATGTGGCGTGGGTGGGCTACGCTAACCCAGCCATTGCCAATCAGATCGCCCCTGCACTGCACGCTGAGTTATGCCTGCGCGGGCTGCTGCCCTAGCACCTGCTACCACGCACCTTACATGGTATACTACCCACGAAGTCTGGCCGAGCTAGTGCATAGCCGCGCCAGTGGTAGCAGCAGCGCAGGAGGAGATGCGATGTTCCCAATCATTACGCTGGCCGGCCCGCCCTATCAACGCGGGCAACAGTATGCCCAGCAAGCTGCTTCGCAGATTACGCACAGCATTGCCAGCTATGCCCTGCTATTTGCCCATGATCGCGGGCTAGCGTGGGCCGCAGCGCAGCACCTTGCCGCAGCGTATGTGCCGATTCTTGCCGAGCGGGCCCCGCACTTACTCGAAGAGATGCGCGGCATCGCCGATACACTGGATGTCCACCTGCATGAGATTGTCGCGTTGAATGCCCGCACCGAACTGCTCGCAGGCGATTTCTACAGCCGCTCGCCCAACTATGCCGCCGCCCAAGCCGCAAACATCCGGCATGGCGTGCCGCAACTCCCCAACTTGCCGCCCCCAACCACCCTCCGCACCGAATGCACAACGGTGGTTGCGCTGCCCGATGCCACCCGCATTGGCAATACCCTGCTCGCCCAGACGTGGGATTGGGTCAAAATTCAACGGGCCGCATGTGTGGTGTTGCGGATCATCCCTGAAACCTCTACCCAGCCCACGATCCTAACCTTGACTGAAGCAGGTATCGTCGGCAAGATTGGGCTGAATAGTCGCGGCTTGGGCGTAGCCTTGAACATCCTCAGTTCGCTGGACGATGGCGAACAACCCGACCTGCCGATCCATGTGTTGCTGCGCCTTGTGATGGAACATCAGAGTGTTGCCAGTGCGTTGGAACTGCTCCACCCCCAGCGCAGCGCGGCTTCTTCGTGCATCACGCTGGCTGATGCAGATGGGCAGGCAGCGTGCGTCGAACTGACTCCGCAGACAACGCAGGTGATTGCTCCTGAAGATGGCTTGCTCGCCCACACCAACCACTGCCTGACCGATGCCACCCGAGCCAATATGCGCCCCGTTGCGCTTGTCTCGAGCACAGAGCCGCGCTATGACCGCGCCGTCGCGCTATTGCAGCAGCAGCACGGCCAAATTGATGTGGACACTATGATGGATCTGCTGCGCGATGAGTATGACGCACCGCGCTGCATCTGCCGCACCGCCGATCCCAGCTTGCACCCTGCCGATCAGGTGGAGACGGTGGCCGCAGTGGTGATGGATGTTCCCCAGCACATGATGTACATTGCGGCAGATCGCCCGTGCGCCACCGACTTTGTGCCAGTGTTGGTGCAAGCGTAAGCGCGGCATCGCCCGCCCAACGAGGTTGACGCACGCGCCTGCATCCGCTACAATCGCTACGGTTATACGTTGAGCAGCCCGCGCAGAGAAAAGAAACGACGCTCGATGCCAGATACGCACCCACATGTGGATAGACCACCTGCACACTACGCCCCCGCCGCCTTTGCCCAAGCGATTCAGCACCAGCTTGCGGCAGCTGGGATTGTGTGCCAACTATCCGCCGATCTATGCCTGACGCTGGAACTGCACGGGCGCAAGGTACGGATGCACCTTGAACAGGCCTATCAGGATTATCTGCGCGAACCTACCCGCCTCACCCAGATTGGGCAAGCACTGGCCCGCAAGACGGCCGAATATACCCCCGACCAACTGATCACTGATTTTCAGGTCTTACGCCACGCGATCTTCCCGATCCTCAAGCCGCTCACCCTGCTTGCTGAACTGCACGAACGGCAGCTCCCGATGCTGGCCTATCGCTGGTGGCAAGCGGACTTGATGATCGCCTACGTGATCCGCGAGCAGCATAGCCTCGCCTTTATCAATGCCGACCACCTGACCCAATGGCAGATAGATGAGACCATCCTGCACACATGGGCCATGCGGAACCTGCAACTGCAAACGGCGCGGGTTGCCCATACCACGCTCGGTACGGGCCCGCGCCAGCTATTTCTGTTTCATACTCAAGATGGCTACGACGCAACCCGCATTCTGTTGCCGGATGTGTTGGAGATGTGGCATGCCGCCCTTGGCGGGCAATTGGTGATCGGGATTCCCCACCGCGATCTGCTAGTTGCCTTCAGCGATCACGATCCACACATGTTGCATGCCGTTGCCCATCAAGTCGTGCAGGATGCCCACAGCCACCCTGCGCGGCTCACACCGACGCTGTTTACCTACCACGCCGGACAGGTGCACGTCTATCCGCTACAAGATACCGCTCGCTCCGCAGAAAGGTGATCATGGAAGTTCTGGTATTGCTGGTAGCACTGGCGTGTTATGGCTGGGCGGTATGGAGCTTGCAGCGCGAGGGTACACCGATCTACCTGTTTCTGGCCTGCGCGGGGCAGCTGGGGATGCTCGCAACGCCGCTTTGGAACCTGCTCTACCGTGATGATCCCTACGCGGCGGATCTGGCTGTCTTTGCGGATCTGTTTGGCATGCCCCTGTACAGCCTGCAAGCCTTTGGGGCTGCATGGCACTACACCTTGCCGGTTATGCTCACCTACTACCTCTACACGCAGCGGTGGTGGTTCCCAAATTACTTCACTGCGCTGCTTGCCTACATAATGTTTATGTTCTACCATGCCTTGATCGAAGTGGTTGGCTTGAACGCCGGCCTGTGGAACTACACCAATAGCCCGACCATGCCGCCCGGTATCTCGCCCGCGTTCCTCTCCGTTTTGATGGGCGCACTGATTTCGCTGACTCTGCTGTATGTGGTGATGACCGTGCGCCGCTATTCGTGGCAAAGCCTGTTCGTGTTTATTGTGCCGGCCCCCCTGCTGCTCGCCATCCTTGTGCGGGGCGTGATTGGTGCGCCCTACTGGATTGTCCAAGCCATAGACGTAGAGCCGTGGACCCAATTGATCGGCAGCCTCAGTACGCTGGTTTTAACCCTCGTTGGGGTGCATATCTTTGCCGACGCGCTCGGCAAAGCTGAGGTTGAGCTTGCGTAGTGTGCGAAAGCAGGTATCATGACCCCATACGCCCATGCGGCCTGTGGGCTGGCACTCGCGTGGCTCACCCGCCCGCCGCACCACCCGCCCCAGTGGGCCGGCTGGCTGATTGGCAGTGTGCTGCCCGATCTGGATTTTGTGCTCCTCGTGCCGCTGCTTGGGCGGCAGATGGGCCATCGCACCATCACCCACGCGCCCGCGTTTCAAGTGGGGATGGCATGGCTGCTGCGCCGCTACGGCTTCTGGGCCGTGCTTGGCGGGCAACTCGTCCACAGCCTAGCCGATAGTTGTGGACACGGCAACCCACGCGGCGTAGCGTGGTTCGTTCCATTCCATTGGAACCGAGTGGATGTTATTTCCCCCCTAATGTGGCTGGTGCAAGGGCGCAACCCACGCACGAGCTATCGCTAGCATGAGGTGCAACGTATGCAATGGATTGTCTATTTTCACGGAATCTTCGGCGAGCGCGTCCTCCCGATCCTGATTGTGCTGGCGGCGATCTGGTTCACCGTTACTTGGAAGGCTCCCGCACCGGATACGCCGCGCACATTGGCGGCCCGCATCTTCCCGCAGCTGGTCACGCTGCAATTCTCGCTCGGCTTAGCCTATTGGCTCTATGGCATCATTGCGCTTGGGCAAGCCGGACGCTATCTGAGCTTTCCGTTTATTCTGCATCCGCTACTGGGCTTGCTGGCTGTGCTGCTGGCCCACTGGGCGGTCACCAATCGCCCAGAGCGCAATGCCATCACCCGCACCTTCGCTCGGCTCGGACGCTGGAGCGTGGTAGCCATGATGGGCTTGCTGCTGGTGGCGGTGCTCGTCAGCACCATGATTGCCTATGCAGTTTAGCATACCCCTAGCCGTATCGTAAAGAACGGTTCACCCCACGCGATGATCTTGCTGCTTGTAGCGTATGCTGGCTTGCATACAATAGAAAGAGAACGTGTGAACCATTGTTTCCCAGCATGAAGGAGTAGCTCGCGTGTATCGCTCACAATTGATCCTCTTTGCAATAGTGGGGGGGCTGGTGCTGATCGGTTGCGGCAGCACGGCCTCCAGTCGCACCGAACCCAACAGTGCCCCCAACCCCAATGTGACCAGCAGTGAATTGGCCACCCTGCTTCAGCAGCCTGATCCGCCCTTCCTGCTGGATGTCCGCACGCTGCCCGAAGCGCAAGCGGCGAGTATTCCCGGTACTGATGCGCTGATTCCTGTGGACCAACTGGCGCGGCGCGTGAATGAGCTTGACCCCAACCAACCCATCATCGTTTACTGCCGCAGTGGCAACCGGAGCAGGCAGGCCCTGACTATCCTCAAGCAGGCTGGATTTACGAATGTGCGCCACCTTGCGGGTGGAATAAACGCATGGACGGGCCCAGTCGTATCGGGGGTATTGCCCTGACAGCGGAGTGGAGCAGCGCAAGCAAGCCCGCAGACGCACCAAGCCGTGCTACTGGCACGGCTTGGGCGTTGCTCGATTCGCCCCCAGCCATCCCCCACATCCTGAATTTTCTGCTATAATGCTACTTCAATAATAGCCAATCCTCACTGATGACCAACCAGAGTCGCGCCCTGCTCCAAGTATTCGGGGGGTTGCATCCTCCCCTTGACGCATCCGTATGATCGGCATATGCACATTGATCCATAGCTTCAGCACTGAGAACAATGTGCAGGCTCTGTGTTCTTGTGAGGGTACACGCACCAGCCGTTCAAGCGTAAGAAGTGAAACAGACCAAAGGAGAATGTTATGCCTGTGATCCGAATTCGCTGGCAGCCCATGCTGCTGCCGCTTGTCGTGCTCCTGTTGTTGGCCGCATGTGGTGGCCAGCCCGCTGCACCCGCTGCCCCTGCTCCCGCCGCACCCACGCCTGAAGCTCCTGCTATGACCGATGCCCCTGCCGCCACAGGCGGCGACTTGCTAGCTGATGTTGAGCGGCGCGGGGTGCTCCGCATTTCGACCGACTCGAACTATGCCCCGCAGAGTTTCCGCAATCCCGATGGCTCATGGGAAGGGTTTGACATTGAAGTGGGGCGTGAAGTTGCCCGCCGCTTGGGAGTTGAGCCAGAGTTTCTGGATATTAACTTCGATGTGATTACCGCTGGTAGCTGGAACAATCGTTGGGATATTAACGTCGGCTCGATGACGGTGACAGCCGAACGGCGCGAAGTATTAGCATTCACCCAACCCTACTACTTTACGCCGGCCGCCTTTGCCGTGCATGCCAATAGCAGTGCTACCTCTGTCGCCGATCTAGAGGGCAAGAAGATTGGGCTAGGAGCCGCCACCACCTACCTGAACTATATGGAAGGCACGCTAACCCTCGAAGGCGAGGAGATTCTTGTACCGCCGCCCGCCGCAGAGGTGCAGGTCTACGATACCGACTTGCTCGCCGTGCAAGACCTCGCGCTCGGTGATGGCACGCGCCTCGATGCTGTGCTTACTGCGCTGCCCACGATTGACAACGCAATCAAAGAAGGGCTGCCGATCAAGGTACTAGATACACCCGTCTATTATGAAGCCCTTGCCATTGCGTTGGACAAAAGTAGCGCACTGCCGATTGAGGGACTCCAAGCACGCATTGATGCCATTCTGGGGGAGATGCACAGCGACGGCACACTGACGCGCCTGTCCGAGCAATTCTATGGTGTAGATATTACCAAAAAGATCGAGTAGGTCGCATTCGCTTGCAGCCGCGCCGCGTGGTATCGCATGTAGAGGCCCAGCTGGCGCGGTTGCCCTAGCTGCAAAGACGCACATGCTATGGATGATCCGTCGTATCGGGCGCAATCGGGAACTCGTTTACGCTCGTTTCACATCCCCTACAACGTTGCCTACCGGCTATGGATGCTCATTTGGCTATCGCTGGTTGCGCTCTTCTTTAGCGGCTGGACGCTCAGTGCGGGCTTTTTTGAAATCCGCACGATCAGCCTCGATTGGGGCTTTATTGGCACATGGTGGCGGTTCATCTCACAAGGGGTAATCATCACTATCAGCGTTGCGTTGGTTTCAATCATTGGGGCAACGGTGCTCGCGCTGCTCTCCTCGCTGGCCTACCTCAGCCGTATAGCACCGCTCAGTAGCCTTGCGGGATTGTACGTCTCGCTCTTTCGGGGTACGCCCCTGTTCCTGCAACTGCTATTTGTCTACCTCGCACTGCCCCAAGTTGGGCTTGTGTTGGAACCCTTCACCGCCGCCACAATCACGCTGAGCATGAACTATGGAGCCTACATGAGCGAAATCTTTCGGGCGGGCATCCAAGCCGTCGGGCAAGGCCAGCGCGAGGCGGCCCACGCACTCGGCATGACTTCGCTTCAAACGATGCGGCGGATTGTGCTGCCGCAAGCGTTCCGGATCATCCTGCCCGATATTGGCAATCAGTTCATTGCCCTGCAAAAGGATACCTCGCTCGCCAGTGCAATCACCCTAACTGAACTGGCCGGGCGGGCCCGCCAAGCGGGTGCGCCCCGCCTGCGCCTGCTCGAAGCCCTAATTGTCGCGGCGGCGTGGTATTGGCTGTTGACAATCCTGTTCTCCTTCCTGCAAGAATGGCTAGAGCGGCGCATGGCCCGGGCAGATCGTAAGCCCCACGCATAACGCACGGCAACGCCTGATAAGGTATGGTACAATCTGTATGGGTGGAACGAAAGCGAGAGCCTAAATGAGTCCGCTCCAGCCCTATATCTTAACCGTTCACAACCTGCACAAACGCTTCGGACAGCTGGAGGTGCTGCGCGGGATCAATTTGAACGTGCGCCAGCGCGAAGTGATCTGCTTCATTGGGCGATCTGGCTCTGGCAAAAGCACGCTGCTGCGCTGCATCAACTTCCTTGAGGAGCCAGACGCGGGCCAGATCTGTGTGGCCGGGCACACGATTGATGCAGGCCAGCGCGGCAACCGCCGCCGCCGAGCGATCATTCAATTACGCCAGCAGGTGGGCATGGTCTTTCAGCAGTTCAATCTGTTTCCGCACAAGACCGTGCTGGAGAATATCATCGAAGCCCCCCGCATCGTCAAGCGGCAGCCCCGCGAAGAGTGCATTGCGATTGCCGAAGATCTGCTGGATAAAGTGGGCCTGCGCGAGAAGCGCGATGTCTACCCTGCTACCCTCTCCGGTGGGCAGCAGCAGCGCGTAGCGATTGCCCGCGCACTGGCCATGCAGCCACAGGTGATGCTCTTTGATGAGCCAACCTCTGCGCTTGACCCAGAGCTGGTCGGCGAAGTTTTGAATGTGATGCGCCAACTCGTCCATGAGGGGATGACCACCTTGATTGTGACCCACGAGATGAGTTTTGCCCGCGAAGCCGCAGATCGGGTGATCTTTATGGATGGGGGGGTGTTCGTTGAGGAAGGTCCTCCAGAGCAGGTGCTCAGCAACCCGCACGACAACCGCACCCGCCAATTTCTGGAGCGCATGCTCTAGCTCGCGCAGACGTGGCTACCATGCCCATACGGCTTCAGAGAATCAAGAACAACATAACAGGAGGAGTGCTATGACAGTGTTTGAACGCGCTTCTGTGCCCGGTATGGTCTATACCCTCTCCGGTGAGTACTACACCCCTGCGGCATTTGCACGGGAAATGGATCGCCTGTTTATGCAGCAGTGGCTGTATGTGGGGCGTTCCGAGCAACTGCCCGAAGCAGGCAGCTACATGCTGGTCACGATGGCCAACGAAAACGTGATTGTCGTGCGGAACAAGCAGGGTGAGGTGCGGGCCTTCTATAACCTCTGCCGCCATCGCGGCACGCGCATGTGTACGGCCGAGCAGGGGCAGTTTGCCAACTCGATCCAGTGTCCCTACCATGCATGGACGTATAGCCTCGATGGGGATTTGATAGGCGCACGCTTGATGGATGAGGTTGAAGGCTTCGACAAAGCCGAATTCGGCTTGCTGCCTGTCGCCGTTGTCGAGTGGGAAGGCTTCATTATGATCAATCTTGCGTCGCACCCAGAACCATTCGAGCAAGCCTATGCCCCGCTGATCAACCGCTTCGGGGCGTGGCATATTGCCAGTCTGCACTCGGCCCAAACGATTGAATATACGATCAAAGCGAACTGGAAGCTGATCTTCCAGAACTACTCCGAGTGCTACCACTGCCCACTGATCCATCCCGAACTGGTTGAGCAAACCGACTATCGCAGTGGCCAGAACGATCTAACCGAAGGGCCGTTTTTGGGTGGCTACATGGTGCTGAATGAGACACACGGCACGTTCGGCTTGGGCGAAGGCAGCGGCAGCCACCGCCCACCACTAGGCACCGTAGCTGGCGAGGATTTGCGGCGGGTCTACTTCTACTCGATCTTCCCCAATATGCTGCTCAGCCTGCACCCCGATTACGTGCTGGTGCATGCCTTGTATCCGCTTGATCACGGTACAACCCGCATCATTTGCGATTGGCTGTTTGACCCGATGGTGATGGCACAGCCCGATTTCGATCCAAGCGATGCGGTGAGCTTTTGGGATACAACCAATATGCAGGACTGGAACGTGTGCGAATTGACCCAGCTCGGTGTCCAGTCGCGGGCCTTTGTGCCCGGCCCTTACGCCCAAGCCGAAGGTCTCCTGTATGCCTTCGATCAGGAGTATCTGCGGGCGATGGGCGAGCTGTAGCGGTCATCGGTCAAATGCTTCGTGATTGATGACAAGCGCGATGTGGGTATGTTCCCGCTCGCCACTGGAAAGGAACCAATCGTATGGCTCAAGTCTATGATGCAATTGTGATTGGCGGGGGGCATAATGGCCTCGTCGCCGCGTGTTATCTGGCGCAGGCCGGCAAGCGGGTGATCGTGCTCGAACGCTACCATACTGTGGGCGGAGCCGCAATTACCGAAGAGATCCACCCCGGCTTTCGGGTCTCGGTGGCATCCTACTCCATGAGCCTGATGCGCCCCGAAATTATTCAGCAGCTGCGCCTCGCCGATTATGGCTTTGCTACGTATGCCAAAGACCCGTCCTACTTTATGCCCTTCCCCGATGGCGAACACCTGATGCTGTGGGCTTATGACCGCGCCCGCAGCAAGCAGGAGATTACCCGCTTTTCGCAGCGCGATGCCGCAAATTATGATGCGTGGGAAGACTTTTGGGATCGCGTCTGCGACGTAATTGAGCCGACCTTGATGCAGCCGCCGATTTCATTTGCGGCATTGGCCCAACGCTTTGAGGATGCGGGCTTGGCTGATGACTTCCGGCGCGTGATGCTGCTCTCGACGACCGACCTGCTCAATGAGTTTTTTGAGTCGGAGCATGTCAAAGCCACGCTTGCGCCGCAATCGCTGATCGGCACGGCGGGTGGGCCTAGCACACCCGGCACGCCCTATGTTTGGCTGTATCATGCCATTGGGCGAGCGATTGGCAAGCGGGGGGTGTGGGGCTATGTGAAAGGCGGTATGGGCGGCGTGACGCAGGCACTGGCAGCAGCGGCAACCGATCTCGGCGTGGAGCTACGCACATCAGCCGAAGTGGGCGAGGTGCTCGTTGAGCACGGCGTGGCGCAGGGTGTGGTGCTTGCCACAGGCGAAACGCTGCGGGCGCAGGCGGTACTTTCCAATGCCGACCCGAAGCGCACCTTCCTCACGCTTTGCCCCCCAAACAGCTTGCCCGAAGCCTTCCGTACCGCGATTGAGCGCAACTATCGGAGCACCGGTCCGGTCTACAAGCTCAATCTAGCCCTAGAAGAGCTGCCACGCTACACAGCTGCCCCGCCCGATATGCCGCCCGAAGTGCTGTGCCGCGCCACCGTAGACATTGCGCCGACAGTTGCCTATATGGAGCAGGCGTATGATGACTACAAAAACGGCATCCCCTCGCGTGAGCCGTTCATCGAGATCTATACCCAATCACCGACCGACCCGACGATGGCTCCGGCCGGTAAGCATGTGTTGTCGTGCTTCTGCCAATTCGCACCGTATGCCCCCGCCGAGCGTTCGTGGGATGATGGGCTGCGTGAGGAGTTCGCAGATCGGGTGCTCGCCAAGCTCAGCGAGTATGCCCCGAATATGGGCAATGCGGTGATCGCCCGGCAGATGCTTGCCCCCGTAGACCTCGAACGCCGCTTCGGGCTGACGGGCGGGCATATCTTTCATGGCGAGATTACCCCCGACCAGATCAACACCCTGCGCCCCGTGCCGGGCTTCGCCGACTATCGCACCCCACTGGCCGGGCTGTACCTGTGTGGGTCTGGGGCCCACCCCGGCGGTGGGGTGACGGGCATACCCGGCCATAATGCGGCGCAGGTAGTGCTAGCCGATTTAGCCTAAGGCAGCGGGGGCAGGGGTCAGCACCACTGCCCCCCCATGTTACCCTACTCTGGTTCAGGGTAGGGGTTGGGCACGAGTGATATGTCGCTCACCGTCACCAGCGGCAAGAACACCGTATGCTCACGCACGGCCGGTGGTTCAATGGTGCGTGTATCCACCGTGAAGCGCAGCTCCTCGACTGGCGACGTGTTGCCCACCTGATCAGTGACGCGGTAGCGCACGGTGTAGCTGCCATCTACCCACCGCCCAAGCCGCAACACCGGATCATGCGCCTCGATCCACTGGCTTTCGTTGATCGAGTATTCCCAACGGGCAATGCCACTACCGCCCTGATCATCAGCCGCAAACACCAGCTCTGGAATCTCGCGGAAAGTTAGCCCATCGCGGCGTGCGTCGCTCAAAGCATCCCGAATAACGGTAAAGCTGCTGCTACCCGGCAAGCGCACATCGTAGCCCGCTGCTGCCCGTCCGGTGCGCTCGAAGTGCTTGAACGAGAGCGAATATACGCCCGCTCGTAAGAATACCTCGCCCGTCTCACTGCGGATTTCGTGCAGACCGCCATTGTTCACCACGAGCTTGCCATCCACCCAGAGCCACGAGCCATCATCGCTTGTGGTGCGGAAGGTATACGTGCCATCAACAGGCGCACGAAAGATGCGCGTCTGTTCGACGATAAAGCTCTCGCTCTGATCAATTGGGCCACCACTGCTCCAATCAAGAAAGCGACCATCCCACGCAAAGCTGCCTATATACTCACCGCGCACAATTGAAACCGGATTGCGCGTGCGGGCGAGCAGGTTGTCGGGCAAGAAGCCCGTGCGATAGACCTGCGCGAGTGGCTGCATCTCCTCGTTGTAGCGGGCGACAACAGGCGCGTTGCGCTCAGGCAGCACCGTGATCGTTGTGCTGGCTGCGCCCTGTGCGTGATACTGCACATACTCCTCAACCACCCCCGCTTGCAGCGTCACCTGACCGGGCTGATTAAAGCGCACATAGCCAATAACCTCGCGCTGCTCACCGGCTGCAAGCGGCGTAGTGATGCCCCACCGCCATGGGTAGCCGCTCGTCTCCTCACCACAACGGGGAGTGCGGTTGGTTGCGCCAAGCGTCACGCGGATGCGCCCAGTCTCTTTCGGATAGATCGGGTACTCGGTGTTGGCTGCGCCCGCAAAGCATTCCGCTTCATCATACACATAGCCGTTCTCCGGCGGGATCGTGCCATCCGCCAGCGTGGGGGCTTGTGGCTCTTGCCCTAGCACTGTCTTTTCGCCCCGATTGCGGACGGTGAAGCTCACTTTGAGCAGTTCGCCGGCCGCCAGCGTTTGGTTGGGTGAGCCGTCACCATAGCGCACTTCAACCAATTCGAGATCGGTGCGATCACTGACATCTACCCATTTCACTGCATCGAAGAACATGACCCGTCGCAGGCGAAACGACTCGCCGGTCAGATCATACAGTTCCACTGCACCGCTGTTGCCTTCATTGAAACGATACGTCCCCAAACTAACCCACTCATCGGCGATGTTGTGGTCTACTGTTGCGGTTGCCGTCCCTTCCGCATGCACAATGCGGTAGCGAGCTTGACGAGTGGCATAGGGCGGAGTAGCCAAGCCACAGCCCTGCGGCACATGGGCATACACCTGATAGCGGCCTGTTTTGGGGATGGTCGGTCGCCACGTTGCGCTATTGGTGCTATCGTTCGGATCATCGGTCGCAAAGGTGTAGAAGGTGTGCCCACCGTAGCCACAGCTTGCGGCATACCACGTTGCATTGCTGCGGGCAAACGAAGTCTCCAAGCTATCAATCACAAGATCGCCGTCATCGGGGCGGATCTGTGCGGCGTTGCTATCAAGGCGTTGCTTCACCCGCGAACGAATGCTCGGCAGCGCGGCAAACAGCGCATCGCCGGGGCAGCTGGTGTAGCCGGGCGGGTGATTGGCCACGTGGCGGTGGCCTGAGATGTTGTTCAGCACGGCTCCGGGGGTAGCGCAGTAGCGCGAAATGTCGCAGCCGTAGTAGTAGGAACGCCCCAGCGGATCAATTCCCTTCTGGTTGGTTTTCCACGCCAGCAAGCGGATCAGGCTATCTTGTGCGGCGTTGGAGGGTAGCTCTGCGCCATACGTCCCATCCATCGCTACGCCCATCGAGCCGTAGTTGCCCGTATCGTGAAAGCCGACGGCATCATCGCCACCAGCCCGCCCTTCCCAGATCGTGCCATCCGGCGTAATCAGGAAGTTGTAGCCAATATCGCCCCAGCCACGTGTAAACGTATGCAACGCCCAGATCGCCCGAATCCGGTCACCCCAATTGCGTTCCGCGCTAGTCAGTGAATTGGGGTAGACGGTGTGGTGAATGATAATATGGCGGGCGGGGTAGTAGGCTGGCGGCACGCGGCTCCACTGCCCATCGGGGTTGCCCCAGCCGGTGCGGGTAATGAACGGCGGCTTGTCCAGCGAGGCGAGACCGATCCCGCTCTGGGCATTCGCCAGTTCTGCTGGATCTGTCTTGGCAAAGCGACCGTCTACGGTATTGACATCAATCTGCTTAAGATTGGGCAACGTGCCATCGGGTGCAGGCTGGAACATGGCCCGCACCTGCCAGAACCGTGCGCCCTCACCGGCATAGATGATGTGGCTCCATGTTACATCCATGCCATCATTGGGCGACCAGAGGTCTGGGTCTATGCCCACCTCGACCCACTCCGACCATGTTTTATTGTCAAGGCTGGCGCGTAGCTCCAAGTGCAACGTATCCGTCGCTACGTCGGTGGCTTCCCAGCGCAGCAGGATATGCGTGAAGGGCTGGGCTGCTTCCGTAATTGGCGATAAGTAGCCGTTCGCTTGCAAGCCGATCCCGCTAGTGCGTGGATCAAGGATCACCTGCTGTGGCATCCCCACCTGCGAAGTCAGACTAGCGGCCGCACTGCGCTGGCTATAGCCCAACGACAATGCCATCAACACTGCCAATACCCCGATCATAACCCCACGCTGGATAGATGTTCCCATGTTGTTCCTCCTCAAATCAAAACCTCAAGCATGCGCGTAACCCCGCGCATTGATGGCCTGCTCTATTCTACGGCTGGATACGGAGGCCGTGCCACGATAGGCGCATCATCCTTGCATGATGGGGGGCTGATAGCTGCTTGAGAGGCAAGGCGTGGGCGTATCAGGTTGTTGGGGACGCACCCGCGCCTCTGTGCGTCCTCTGGCCTGTGTCCCTTTGTGGTATGTGCGGGATGTTCCCTATGGCCTGATTTTCGCCAGATTCGAGTTGACATTCGCGCTAATTCCTTGTATTGTGAAGGGGCTAACGATACCCACCCGCCTAGCGTCGGTGCAGTGGATGATGAGGAGATTACCCGTGTCGTACCATACGCCTCTAAGCGAAGAACCCACCGCCCCGCCCCGCGAACGGCGACGTACCTCACGTGGCGGTGGCTGCTGGCGGCTCATGCTGCTGGTACCGCTCATGCTGCTCCTGCTTGTGGGGGCAATACTCGGTACTGCCTACTATCTCTTTGAGCAGCAGTTTGCCGGACGCATCTACCCCAATATTAGCGTGCGTGGCGTACCTGTCGGCAACCTGACGGCGGAGGAGGCGGTGGATGTCCTGACGGCCCACCACGCCGATTATCTCGCTCACCCGATCACGATCACCTATGACCAGTTGACATGGACACCAACCGCCGCTGAGCTGGGCGCACGCCTTGAGCTTGAGCAGGCGGTGCAGGCAGCGATGCAAGTCGGACGGAGCCACCCAGAGCTACTCGATAACCTCCGCACGGTGGCGGCAGTGTGGCAGCATGGCTTGGAGCTACCCCTGCACCTGACTATCGATCAGCCAACAATGCAGGCGTATTTTGTAGCCCGGGCGGCAGAAGTCGAACGCCCCGCCGTAGATGCCCAATTCGCGCTGCAAAACAGCGTGCCGGTTGCCGTGCCCGCGATTGCTGGGCGGCAAGCTCTGCTCAATGAGACCGTGTATGATACGCTCGTGGCGATGCAACAGATGCAGCCCTCCACCGTGACTCTCCGCACCCGTGAACTGCTGCCCTATCTTAGCGATGGCTCGGTAGCTGAAGCCCAGCGCGAGGTGGATCGGCTGCTCAGCGAACCGATCACGCTGGTGGGCGATTATGGGCAGACGTGGACATGGGGACCGGAGCGTATCGCCCAGCTGCTTCAGGTGCAGCGCGTGCACCGCAGCGATGCCATTGGCGATGAATTAGTGATCCGGATGGACTACAGCCCCCTCGCGGGCTGGCTCGAAGAAATTGCCGCTACGTCCATCTATGGTGGCTCGCTGCCGCGTGTGGCGTGGAACGGCGGGAGTTTAGTCATCACGCGGCCGGGTGCGCCCCGCTGGAAGGTGGACACGCTTGCCGCCGAAGCTGCAATCATTGCCGCGCTTGAAGCCAATGAGCGCACGATCCAGCTGCCCTACACCCAGCTCCCGCCCGCCATTAACGAGAGCAACATTGCCGAGCTAGGCATCACCACCCTGCTTGCAGTGGGGCGCAGCGACTTCACCGGCTCGGAAGCCTACCGCGTCACTAACATTATTGCGGGTATGCGCCTGCTCGATGGCGTGCTGATCCCGCCCGGCAGCGAGTTCTCCTTCAATCAAACCGTCGCCGCCATCACGCCAGAAAATGGCTTCGTCGAAGGCTATGTAATCCTCAATAACCGCACCCAGAAAGAGTGGGGCGGCGGCATCTGCCAAGACTCAACGACCGTCTTTCGGGCCGCATTCTGGGCGGGCTTGCCCTTCACTGAACGCTGGGGACACTCCTTCTACATCAATTGGTATGATCGCTACGGCTTCGGGCCCTACGGCGACGGTCCCGGAATGGATGCGACAATCTTTATGGGCGGCCCCGATCTCCGCTTCGTAAATGATACTGGAGGCTGGCTGCTGATGCAGACCAGTGTAGACCCTAGCAGTGGCTTGGCTGAGGTATATCTGTATGGCCGCCCGAATGGGCGCACCGTCGAGCTGATCGGTCCTACGATTACAGATCGCAAGCCTGCCCCAGACCAGCCCGTCTATATCGCCAATCCCCAGCTTCAGCCCGGCGAACGCCGCCAATCGGATGTAGCGCGGGGCGGTATGACGATCAACTTTGGGCGGGTGATCCGCACGAATGGGGTGGAGATCCGCCGCGACAACTTCAGCACGACGTTTAAGCCGTGGCCAAATATCTATGAGGTGCATCCGGCGGAGGTGCCCGCCACCAACCCCTTTGAGATCGCGGGGGGGCAGTAGATGCTGGGGCAGGCATATGCGCGTGAGCTACGCCCGCCCGCTAACACCTGACGCTTGGCATATTCGCTAGCGGCTGTACCGTTGCGCCCACCCACATATACCCCAATGCCACGCTGATCTGGGCCGGATCACCCGTCGTGAAGAACTGCACGCGCCCCGTACCACTGGCGATCTGCTGCGCGAGATCGGCGGTGCGGCGTGCAACTGGCAATGAGGTATCAATCAAGGTAATGCTCTCGCCCAAGATGTGCCGAATCGTATCGCTGAGGAAGTGAAAGTGTGTACACCCTAACACCACCGTATCTACGCCAGTGGCGATCAGCGGATCGAGGTAGGCGTGCAGCAGCGCGTGCGTATCCGGCGTATCGAGCCGCCCGGCCTCAACCTGCTCAACTAGTGCCGGAGCGGGAACCGTCTGCACCTGCACATCATTGGCGTAACGCTGCACCAAACGGCTGAAGCGTTCGCCTTGCAGCGTGCCACCAGTTGCCAACACCCCGATCCGGCGGGTACGGGTAACGGCTACCGCCGGCTTGATGCCCGGCTCGACCCCCACAATCGGGATCGCATAATGCGCCCGCAGTGGTTCCAGTGCGGCGGATGATGCGGTATTGCAGGCCACAACGGCCAATGCCGCACCGTGCGCGATCAACGCTCCCACACACGCCAACGCCCGCTCGCGCACGGTGGCGGTGGGCAACGGCCCATACGGGAAGTAGGCCGTATCTGCGAGGTAGTGCAGATCGTGCTGGGGCAGTAAGGCGTGGATTGCCCGCAATACGGATACCCCGCCCAAGCCTGAGTCGTACACACCTATCATTGTGCTGCATCCTTTATCGTTGTTTTGACCATAGGGCTATTCTACCGCACTCCGGAAGTGCTGCGAAGCAGCGAACCATACTAGACATACGTGGGATGTCTTCCAGTTCTACCCGCCCGTTGAGAGCCTATGCTACAATATACAGATACAGCGATAGTTCTGATCGGTACGAGGCACACGCGAGGCATGACACGCCCTTTGCCCCTAGATATTGTTCGGCAGCTGGCCCGCCAGCACATGCGCGGCGAGATTAGCCCGCTGCTGTGGGCTGAAACACGCCCTGCTCGCACTGGGGAACGGATCAGCCATCTGCCAGTTCAGCCTGCATTGGCGCAGGCATGGGTGCAAGTCTATACTTCCCCCTTCTGGCGGCATCAGGCCCAAGCCCACGCCGCCCTACGGCGCGGCGAGCCGGTTGCGCTCACCGGTGATCTCACCACAACGGGGCGCACGCTCTGCCTGCTACTGCTTGATGCGCTGCTCGTTGATCCTTCCGCCGTAGCGGTGCTGCTAGTACCCGATGCGGAGATAGCCGATCTGCATCTAACTATCCTCCACGCTTTAGCCGCCAATCTCGCGCCACCTGTACCGGTCGTGTGGCTTGCTGAAGATACGCCCGTGCGTGAAGCGGCGCGTGCCCGCATCCTGATTACCACGCCAGAGATGTTGCATCTACGCCTATTGCGTCACTGGGATCGGGCGTGGCAACGCCTGTGGAACCGCCTACACTACCTTGCTCTGGCCCATGCCGATAGCTTCTGTGGCGTGGCCGCCGCCCATCTCGCCGGATTGCTGCTCCGCACCTTGCGCCTTGCACCAAGCGAAACGCTACCGACCATGCTGGCCTCACTGGTGACCCCCAACAATGCGGGTGCGATGTTGGCTGCGCTGAGTGGTTGGGAGTGGCGCACGCTCGCTGTAGCAGATACACCCCGCCCAGCCCAAGCGGTTGGAGTATGGCAAGCGGGTGGCGAGCGGCTGCGTGAGGCGGCCCAAGTGGCTCTCATGCTGCGCGGAGCTGGCTACCGCGTCCACCTGATCTGTGCTGAACTGGAGCGCATCCCGTTGCTTGGCCAGATCGGCACGGATGATCCCCTCCTCACCGCCGGCTGGTATGTACCGCCCGCCGATGTGCATATCTTTGTCGGCTATCCAGCTGGATCAGCCCTGCTCCAACACGCGCTTGGCAGCCCAGCGAGCATGTGCCTTGTGGTGCTAGGCAATGCCCCCTATGAGCGGATTATCGCTCGTCAACCGCAAAGCCTCATGCAGTTCAGTACGCCGATCTGGATCGGCTCGCCCAACAATGCCTACATTGCTCGCCAGCATCTGCTGTGTGCCGCCGCCGAGTTGCCGCTCCGCTATAGCGAGGTGCAAGCGTGGCACGCCGATGAGATGCTCACCCGCCTTGAGCGCGACCAGCAGCTGATGCGCCTGCCAGAAGCCGAGATCGCGTGGCAACCTGTCGCCACTGCCGATGATCCGTATGAACCCTTCGACCTGCACACAATTGGCACGCCTGCCGTCGAAATCTATGACGAATACCAGACCTTGCTTGATCTGCTTGACCCTGTCGCCTTTGATCGCTGGGGCTTTCAGGATGCGGCCCTGCCGCCGTTACGGGGCGGCTATCGCGTACTAGAGCGCAACGACGAACGCGGTACACTCACCATCCGCGCTGATCTGCACCGCCACAAAACCTTGCCCCTGCGCCACTGCGAGATCAATGTGCGTGACGAACGGGACAGCCGCTTGATGCGTGGGCAGATTACGGGTGTGGGGCGCATCATCCTCGATGAGACGATCTATGCCTACCGCGAAACCCACCCCGGTGGCTCACCCACCGAGCAGACGCTAGCCAATCCACTGAATCTGCGCTGGACGGCTCCCGCCGCGTGGATCAACCTGCCCCTGCGCCTGAAAGCGACAGGCCAGCTAATCGGCTGGTCGGTGGCAACCGCGATTGCCTTGCTCACCAACCGGAGCATTCTTGACTGTGTGCCGGCCTACGATGCAGGCATGAGCCGCCTGTATCTTGTGGATGCCCAACCGGGCGGCAATGGCTTATCGGTGTGGTTGTTTGACCAGCTTGAACAGGTTCTCCCGCTTGCCTACGACATTGCGCTAGCAAGCCGCAATGATGCCCTGTTCGAGCCAGTGGCCCGGCTTGATATGGATTGGCTGCTTGCGCTACTCGGCAGCTCGCCCACCCGTGAGCAAGCCCACTCACTGGCTGCGCCTGCCCCGCTCTCGCCCGAAGAGGAACTCCTGCGCCATCGGCTCTCGCTGCCGACTGTGCTGACCACCCCGCCTGCCGCGCCGGAGCCGCCGCTCGAACTGCCGCCCCATCCGCAAGGTTCCCCTGAGCCGCATATGCCTGCGACACACACCGCAGTCCATACCCCACCTGCTGAACACACTATGCCCGCACCCCACCGCGAGAGCGCACCGTCTGACCCTGTGCCCGCCCCACCTACGCCGCCCGCCCGCCCAGAAGTCCCAGCCGCAGACCCAGCCGAACAAGCGGTATCGCCTGCCCCTGTGCCCGTGGGCAATGGCACGCGCCGCCGTAGCCGCAAACTGCAAGATACATCATCTGACCCGCCTGATCCGCTGACACAGGATATGCAAGATACATCGCTCGCCACGCCGCTAGAAGCAACTCCCCCTGCCAGCAATGGCACGCGCCGTCGCGGGCGCAAAGCAGAGCCGATGCTTCCGGCTACGTCTGATCCATCGGATACGAGTGCAGCCCAACCCAAACCACTGCGCCCAGCCCGCAAAGGACGCAAAGCCGCCCCAGTGCTGCCCCCCGCACCAGATACGGAGCTACCCGCCTTCATCGTGCCGGAAGCGACGACCACCTCTGCTGCGCCTACCCCGCCAGAGCCACCAGTTGCCGCCACTGCTGATCCAGATGTGATCCTTGCCCGCCTGCAACAGCTACAGGGCAAACGGCGGACGAGCAACCCCACTTCGGCCCCAACACGGGGGTCGGGCGAGCTAGGTGAGCCGCGCTTTCATGCCGGTGAGCGGATTACCTGCTCGCCGTATGGGGAAGGGATTGTGCAGACGAGCCGCTTTGTGGATGGAGTTGAGCTAGTACAGGTGCTATTTGCGGCACACGGCATCATCACGATCAACCCTTCCGTGAGCCATGTGCGCCGCCTTAACCCCGAACCACCACCCGCCGATGGCACACCCACCGCCAACAATCATGCGGATAATCAAGATGTGCCGTGGTAAAATCTGGCGTAGGGTGCAAACTGCTTCACCGCTCCATCAGTACCGTCACCAGCACAAGCTGCTCATTCAACTCATCGGGAAAGGTTGAGATCAAGAGAATCTGCTCACCCCGCTGCCAAATGGCCACATTGTCTATTTGCGCTTCGAGCAACTCTGGGAAGAGCAGCGTTGCATCTTCCCAGTCCCGCAGTTGATTGACGTAGAATTGGCGCACAGCGTTGAACTCGGTAGCGGGCGGCAGGGCATAAATCTGCGACTCGGCATCAGGGAACTGGATGGCCAATTGGCGTGAGATGCGCTGTACCCGCAGATCATCGGGCGGCAGCGGCGTTGCCAGCGTAAACACGGGCAACGTGGCGAGGCTGACCGGCACGGGCGGTGGGGTTGGGGTAACCGGATCGGGCACACGCCGTTCGGCGACAGCTGGATCGAGGGTGTAGCTATCGAAGATTTGGGTGATTGATGGCAGCAGGGCGGCGAAATGATCGCGGTGGGTTACCGCCGCAAGGAAGGTGTAGAAATTGCCCACGCGCTGCACCCGTGCGATGCCTTCAGTGGGGCGGCGTAGTTCGTCGGCCGTAATATCATCGAAACGGAAGCGGGCTTGGCGCGTGTCCGCGGCAAGCGTTTCGGGTGCATCAAAGACGAAGGTGCGCCCCCCAAACAGGCTGTTGGTGAAATCGGCAAGCTGGCGTTCTAGGGCCGTATCGGGCGGAACCGCCGAGCCATCCAGCACCATAATCAGCATCGCCACCTGTCGGGCTGGGTCTTCGAGCGACGTTAGGCTCGCCCGCGCATCACTCAAGTCAGTGATCTCCCAGCCCATCGGCAGATCGAGGCTAAACAAGCCATCCGCGTAGCGTAGGCGTTCGGCGGGGGTGAACGTTGCCAGCGGAGCCGCCGTAGCTAGCGGCACTGCCGTGCGGTTCAGGTTGGGGGGTGCAAGCGGGCGTGGGGGCGGCAGCAGTGGCTCTGCGGTCGGTGATGCCGCAGGCGGAGTAGCTCGGCCGCACCCCGCCACCAAGAGGAGCAGGGCAAGCACCACGAGCCGGATCAGTTGGGCACGCCACGCTATCGCCTGATACCTACCACCGGATACCATAGCGACCCATCTCATGCTACTGCCGCCACCGCATCGGCAACGGACAATGTATCGCACGGCTGCACGGGGAGAGCAATCGGAGCCTCTGCAAGGGCCGATTGTGCTAATGCATCGAGGACGCGCATGGTGCAGATGCTATCTTCAGGAGGGTAAGCCAACTCTGCGTCCCCAAGCACCGCATCACCAAAATGCTCCACCATAAGCTGATACTCATCTACCCCATCAAGAGTCACGACTGCACTGTCTCGCGCATCGGCTCCACGCCACAGATAGCTTGCCGGCTCAGTGCCGGGCGTAAACGCCGTGTGGGGCACTTCAATCGTCGCACTCGTCCCAATCAGGGCAAGGCTCTGCTGCACCGCAGTGGCGAAGCTCGCCTCGACTGTGGCTATCCGCCCATCTGGAAAACGTAACAGCCCAACCGTCGTCACGTCAATGCCAGTCTCGCCATAGACAGTATAGGCGTGCACGACCTCTGGCTCGGCGTTGAACATCCAGCGCAGCACATTCACGCCGTAGCAGCCTATGTCGAGCAGTGCGCCGCCACCCATCGCTGGATCGAGGCGATAATCGTGCGGGCGTGTGTGGCGAAAGCTGAAGGCCGCACGAGCCAACAACAGATGCCCTAACGCACCTTGCTGCACGAGTGCGTGAATTTCTTGTGAACGCGGGTGGAAACGATACATAAAAGCCTCCATCAAGAGCCGCTCGTGCGCCCGCGCTGTAGCTACCATGCGGTGGGCTTGTTCGGCATTCAGAGCCAACGGCTTCTCGCACAGCACATGCTTGCCTGCTTGCAGCGCACGGATCGTCCATTCGGCATGCAGATGATTGGGCAACGGAATGTAGATCGCATCCAGATCGGGGTCATCTAGCACGGCGGCGTAGCTGCCATAGGTGCGCGGGATGGCATAGACTTGGGCAACCACTTCGGCTTGGATTGGATCACGGCTAGCAAGGGCTACCACCACGCCATTGCGCGATTGCTGGATCGCCGGAATCAGTGCAACTTGGGCAATGTGTGCAGTGCCCAAAACCCCCCAGCGCACCACCCGCCTAGGGTGAGCAGCATCCTGCTCAAGCATAAACCACCTCCAATACGAACCCTCCTCTCATGATTGGGATCGCAGTATGGCCACTCTCGGCCCCACCAATTATGCCCAACATAGCGCACGGTTCCTGTGCTAGTATAGCACAGAGCGGCACGATAGGCTTGGGCGGGTGCGTTTGGCGACTTGGCAGCTTGTGCGGGCGCGAATTTTCTATTTTGGACATTTTACTACCGAGGAAACCTTTTCTTCGTGTATTATACGAGGTAGCAGAATAATACTGAAAGGGGGGGCAGGATGAAGATTGTGATCTTTGGCAGTGGCGGCGTTGGTGGGTACTTCGGAGGCCGACTTGCCGCAAGTGGTGAGGATGTGACGTTCATTGCACGTGGGCAGCATCTGCGAGCGTTACAAGAACATGGCTTGCGGGTGGAGAGCATCAAGGGCGACTTCAGCATTCCGCATGTCTCCGCCACCGATGATCTGACCGGCATCCCCGCCCCTGATCTGGTGATTGTGGCCGTCAAGACGTGGCAGATCAATGAAGCGGCGGCTGCGCTGCACCCCATCATTGCCGAGCATACCACCGTGCTACCGCTGCTGAATGGGATCGAAGCCCCCGCGATTCTCTCCAACGCGCTTGGCCCACAGCACGTCCTAGGTGGGCTGTGCCGCATCTTCAGCCACATTGCTGCGCCGGGCGTGATTCGCCACCTCACTGCCGAGCCGTATATTGCCCTGAATGAGCAGGACAACCGCGAGTCCGCACGAGTCAGGCACATTCACCACATCCTTGCACAGGCTGGGATCAGCACCGAAATCGCGCCTGATATTGCGGTGGCGATGTGGAGCAAATTCGCCTTCGTGTGTAGCACCGGTACGATTGGCGCAGTCACGCGGATGCCGTTCGGCGTAATCCGCAGTGTGCCCGAAACCCGCGAGATGCTGGAACAGGCGGTGCGCGAGATCATCGAAGTGGCCCATGCCCACGCGGTTGCGCTGCCAGAGGATGCCTTCCAGCGCACCATGACCATGATTGATAATACCGCTCCCGATGCGACAACCTCGATGCAGCGCGATATTATCGAAGGTCGGGCTTCGGAGCTGGATGGACAGACGGGCGCGGTGGTGCGTTGGGGGCGGGCAGTTGGGATTGGAACACCGGTGCATGCCCACGCATACAGCTTCCTGCTGCCGCAGGAACGCCGCGCACGCGGGGGTTAGGCGGCATACACCGGCTCTGCCGCGAAGGTCACACCGAGATAGGTTTCCAACGTCGCGCAGATTTGCGGGATGCGGAACGGCTTGTGGATCACCGCCGTGCAGCCTGCGGCAAGGATTTCTTGCTCGTCGCTATCGAGCACACTGGCCGTCACGGCAATAATCGGCAGATCGGCGTAGGTGGGCGAAGCACGCAATTGGCGCGACACGTCGTAGCCATCAATATCGGGTAAGCGCATGTCAAGCAGAATTGCATCGGGGCTAAACGTCTGCACATCGGCCAAGGCTGCTGCCCCCGTTGATACGGCATGGACTACAAAACCAAGCCGTTCAAGGACAAGGGTGAGCAGATTGCGGTTGGCGGCAATATCTTCAACCACCATGATGCGGTAGGGGGGGCGATCCGGCGGTAGTACCATGCGCTGGTAGGAACGCGGTGCATCTGCTGGTGAGGTGTCGGGGGGTAGAGTAACCACCACCTGCACCGGTAGCTGAATTGTAAATGTTGTGCCTTGCCCAACGCTGCTCGCTACACTGATTGTCCCGCCCAACGCGCCAATGATCTGGTTCGTGATGCTCAACCCCAAGCCGGTTCCTTCGTGCGTGCGGGCGATCTTGGTATCGCGGGTGAACGCCTGAAACAGATCGGGGAGCAGATCGGCGGGAATCCCGATGCCTGTATCCGCCACACATATCTGCAACTGCCCATGCTGGTAGCGAAACTGCACGTCAACTGACCCTTGTGGGGTAAATTTGATCGCATTCTCCAAGAGGTTGATCAGTACTTGGCGCAGGCGGGCTTCGTCGCTGATGATCTGGCGCGGCACTTCCGGTGCAATGGTACAAGTGAAGGTTAAGCCGCGCTGAGCGGCCCGCATCGCAAACACCGTCTGCATATCATCGAGGAGCGCATACAGATCAAACGCCGCGATGTGGAGATCGATCCGCCCGGCTTCGATGCGCGACATCTCCAGCACGCTGTTGATCAGGTTGAGCAGGTGTGTGCCACTGCGATCAATCACGTGCAACCACTCCAGTTGCTGCGCGGTGAAGTCTGGCTCATCGAGGAGGAGCTGGGTGAAGCCGAGCACCGCATTGAGCGGCGTGCGAAGTTCGTGGCTCATATTGGCAAGGAAGCGGCTCTTAGCGCGATTGGCGGCTTCAGCCACCTCTTTGGCTTGCTGCAAGGCCCGTTCATCCTGCTTGCGCTGGGTGATGTCGGTAGAGATGCTGCCAACGGCATAGATGTCCCCATCGGCATCAAACAGCGGGAAACACGCCATAATAAAATCGCGCTGCACCCCCGCCAAAGTCAAACTTATTTCTGTGGTCAGGATGTTCCGTGACGCAACCACCTGCGCGGTGATTGCGGTGAGCTGGGCAACGGTTTCGGGCGGATAGTACTCGTGGTAGTTGTGCCCTACCATCGCTGCTGGGGTCGTGTTCAGGCGTTCGGCGGCACTGCGGCTAACTAGCAGGTAGTCGCCCTTCAGGTCACGCACGGTGATAACCGTCGGCACATTGTCAATGATGGCCTGTAGGAGCTGCTCGGTGGCGCGGCGTTCAGCTTCGGCAAGGTAGCGGGTGGTAATATCCTGCACTGTGCCGTGAAAGCGCACGGGTACGTCAGCGTCAGCATAGATCGGCTGGACGATAATCCGCACATAGCGGCGATTGCCGCGGGCGGTGGTTATCGCCGTTTCAATCTCGAATGCTGAGCTACCCTGTTTCATTGTGCGCGTTTGTTGGCCCATAAATGCAAGAGTCTCCGCTTCATAGAACCGACTCAAGTCAGCAACCGTTAACACCGTATCCGGCTCAAGCTCATAGATCCGCGAGAATTCTTCGGTGTAGGTGATGCGTGAGGTGGCAAGGTCTAGCTCCCACCCCGCGATCTGGGCCACCGCTTGGGTCTCACGCAGTAGCTCTTCGCTGCGGCGCAGGCGCGTCTCGGCCACCTTACGTTCGGTTACGTCACGCACCGTCATCAGCCACCCACCGATAGCGTTCCGATTGAGCGTGAGTTGGGTCAGCACCACTTCGAGCCAACGGGGGGGATCGCTGGCTTCCATGTATAGCTCGGCCGTGATCAACGCTTGATCGGGCTGATCGGCAAGCAGTGTAGCAAGGGATGGAGCCACATCGGCTAACGATTGACCGAGCAGCGGCGGCGATACAGCGAGTAACTGTGGTGCTTGCGGGTTGTGATCCACAATGTGCTGCTGAGCATCAAGCACCAACACGCCATCGGGTAGTTGCTCAAACAGGGTATTGCGGGCAATCGGGATCACATCGAACAGCCGCTTGCGAAACACGCCCCATGCAAATAGCGTGTAGCTTAGCCCGAAGGTGATTGGGACGATATCTAAATGGGGCATCTCTGGAACAGGCACAAAGCCCGTCAGGGTGAGCATGCCACCGATCAATGGAATGAACGTAGCGATAATAATCAGTAGCAAATGTGGGCGATGGTGCCTGCCAACACGGGGGACATAGGTGATCAGCGTGCCTAACCCGATGACTGCAAACGACATAACGGCAAGTGCGAAGACGTAGAAAAGCGGCCCATAATCATACTCAAGAACCGGCAGACGATGGGCTTGACTGATCGTTTCGTTCATTCGCACCAAGTTATGCCACGGCTCTGTCCAAACAATGGTAAACGCCCCCGCGATATAGGCGACAAGGTATGGCTCAATCCGCTTGGCGAGCATATGTCGCCCGGTGTAGGCGTAGGCAAACAGGAGGATTGCCACGGTAGCAACATCTGTACCAACATACTGGGCGTTGTCCCAGAAGATCGTTGCTGCCAGTGATACTGATAGAATCTCGAAGAGATAGCCTACCGCCCAGACAAGCGAACCAAGCAAGAGCAGGCGGAAGTAGCGTATTTCGGGCACATGGCGGTGGCGGGTTGCTGCGACAATCAGAGCCGTTAGGGTGCTGATCGAGAAGATCAGCAGGAATAGAAAGGTTGTGAGAAGCATAGGCTTGGGCTTGCGCCGCGTAATTGGACTGTTGCATGTATCATCCAACAGTCTAATGTTTGGTTCCTTCTGGTACAGTATACCAAAATTTCTGGTATCCTGTTATATGGAGCGATTTTCTGGCAATTCAAGGGAATTGAAACAAATGAAAGCACTGAAGCGCATCTTAGAATATTTGCGCCCCTACTGGCTTACGGTAACGGGGGCGTTCCTGAGCCTGCTGCTCGTATCGGGGGCCAATCTGTTCAGCCCGCTGGTGCTAGGCTATGCGATAGATCAGGGGATCACCGCTGGTGATCTCGGCGTGATTGGGCTAGCGACGGGCGCACTCCTGCTAATTGCGTTGGTGCGTGGGCTGCTCAGCTTTACGCAGAGCTACTGGATTGAGAAAGCCAGCCAGCACGCCGTCTACGATCTGCGGAATCAGCTCTACGCGCATACCGAGCGGCTCAGCTTCAGCTACCACGATCAGGTCCAGACTGGCCAAGTGATGACGCGCATCACCAATGATGTGGATCAGGTGCGGTTGTTCATGGCGAGTGGCTTCGTGCAAATTCTGAGTGCGCTGCTGATGCTGCTCGGCACGGCCACGATCCTGCTGATGCTGAACTGGCAACTCGCGTTGGTAGCCCTGACCATGATCCCTCTCGTTGGGGGCATCTTCGTTAGCTTTTTCCGTAGCGTTGGCCCGCGCTTCCGCGAGGTGCAGCAGAAGCTCGGTTTCCTCAACACCGTGCTACAAGAGAATCTTGCAGGCGTGCGCGTGGTCAAAGCCTTCGCCCGCGAGCAGTATGAACTCGAACGTTACAGCCGTGCCAATGCGGAACTGCTCGACGAGAACTTGAAGGTGCGGCG
>CALCJV010000068.1 GCA_937967405.1 uncultured Chloroflexales bacterium
CAGGTCGCCATCGCCCTGCGCGGGCATGGGGCGTTCAGCGGTGATCTCGACCCGTTGGCGGGCCGGGATGATCTCGATCCGCCGCCCAGTGCGCTGCTGGTGGCGCAGCACTTGCCACAGCGTCAAGCCATAATCCAGCAGCGATTGGGCTTTGACGATGCACACCTCTACTTGCCCATCATCGGGGTGGATGTCTGGGGCCCAGCGCAAGCCCGCAACGCCCAATGCGCCCCCATTCACGATGGAGACCTGCGCGGCGCGGGCGTGGTGGGTGGTTCCATCTATCGTCAGTTGGAAGCGCACGGGTTGATGCCCAATCAGCCAGCCCACCCCCGTTCGCAAGTAGGCGAGCTGCCCCAAGCGGCGTTTCTCGGCACGGGTTGTATCGCGCACCACGAGCGAATCCACGCCGATGCCGATCTGCAAGAAGTAACGCTGCGACCCAACTTGCAGCGCATCAATGCAGCTCGTGCGGTGCGGGCCGATAAGCAGGCGGCATGCCTGCTCAGGATCGAGCGGAATGCCCAGCTCTTGGGCGAGCACATTGGCTGTACCAACCGGCACAATGCCGAGCGGGGTTGGCGAAGCGTACAATCCGCTCGCCACCGATGCAATCGTGCCATCGCCGCCCGCCGCCACAATCACGGCCGGATGCCGAGCGGCGGCAGCTTGCACCACCGCCGTCAGGTTCTCGTTACCAGTCGTTTCATAGACCTGATAGCGGTAGCCCGCCGACGTGAAAATACGGGCAAAGCTCTGCCGAATCGCTTCTGCGGGGCGCGTACCAGCCACCGGATTGAAGACGATGAAGATGTGCGGAAGCTGCTTGAGCTGATCAAACACGATAGGTTCCTCTAGCAATCCCGCCCCTAACGTAGGCGGCTAGCACGCATGCCCTATGGTGCAAGCGCAGCTTGGAAAAACGCAAGCATATCGGGCAGGTACAGGCTGTTGCCATAGGCATCGAAGGAGTGCGGTTGCCCAGCATACACATCAAAAACAACATCCTGATCGGCCGCGAGCCATGCCGTGTAGAGGTCTTCGGGCCAGTGGCGCGGCACGATCTCGTCGTTCGTTCCCCAGATGATCTTGACCTTGCCAGTAGCGTAGGCGGCATAGTTGAGGGGCGAGAGCCGTGCATAAAGATCGGGGGCTTCTTCGGGCAGGAGCGGCCAGTCGGTGCGATCAATCGTTGTGCCGCGCATGGCCGCCCGTTCCACGCGGAACTGATAATCCTGCACAATGTTGGATGAGGCAGGTGCATAGATCAATGCCGCTGCCACCTGATCGCTGACTACCAGCACCTTCGCCGTAATTGCTCCACCGTTACTGTGCCCCCACATAGCGATAGGCCCTGGCTGGGCTTGCGGAAGTTGCTGCGCTAACGGGATCAGGTTGAGTGTATCAATCACATGCCCTACGCGATAGACATTCGGAGCCGCATCCGATCCGGCGTGGCTGCGATAATCGGGCGAGAGCGTCAGGAAGCCCGCATTGGCGAGGTAATCGGCGGCAAGCTGCGTGCCATTGCCGGTGCGGTAGACATCGAGGGGGTAGTAGCCGTGATTCAAGATCACGACGGGAAAAGGCCCCGTGCCGCGTGGCACATTCAGCATGCCGGTGATGCGTAGCCCATCGCTGGGGTAGGCAAACAGGTAGCGCGTGAAGTTGGCGGTCTCTTCCATCACCCCGATGATCTCGATTGCATCTGTGCCGTAGGTGCGGCTGCGTAGCCCCTCAATCGTATATTGGGCAAGGTCGGGATAACGTTCGGGGGGGGCGGTAGGCGGCTCCGGCGTAGGCGATGGGGGCGGTTCGGGGGTGGCGGTAGGCGGCTCCGGCGTAGGCGGTGGGGGCGGCACAGTAGCCACTGCTACGGCTCTTGCTTCGGTTGCGACGGGACGTGGTTCGGCAGCGGTGCTACGGCTGCACGCTGTGAACAGTAGCACGGCGAGGATACCGATCACGCCGCTTCGCATCAGTTTGCCCATCAACCAGTGTTGCACAGGATTGGTTCCGTTCTAGGTATTAGGGGGCAGGTTTCGGGTGTCGGGTGTCAGGTACGGTAATTTGCACTTGGTAGCCCAGCTATGCCGCAGTGTCGGCCCACGCGAGGTAGTCCTCTAGCTGCCCATTGAAATAGACATGCACGACTTGATTGTGGGTGATGCGTTGTACAGCGTCCCAGACTTCTGTATCGTTGGTGCTATGCACGACGAGCATACCCTGTTCGGGGTGGTACTCATCCTCGCCGGGCGGGATCACAAAAGCGAGCCACTCATTCGGGTAGCGTTGCTCCACCCACGCAATTGGCTCGACCTTGCTAGATTGGTGCATGCCCGCATAGGGGCAGCCGCAGCCGCAGTCGGGCCCGCAGCTTGTGGGCCCGCACGCGCCGCACACGGATGTGCCGCCATGCTCGGCACTGGTGAGGTTGATCATAATCGGCATGAACGTTGCTCCTTACACAAACTCTGTCTGAAGACAAACCACGAAGAGCACGAAGAACACGAAGAGATTGTAAGCTCCTTCTAGGTATGCTTGATAGAAGGATGGTTGCGTATCCTTTCGCTACACGGACCTGAAGAAGCGGCGCATAGGAGTTGTGTGAAACCGATGCCGATGACTGCGGGCAATATTGCTCTGCTTCGAGTTCTTCGTGTCCTTCGTGTCCTTCGTGGTGTGTGTGTTACGTCAAAAATTGTGTGCCGCCCAGATACGGCTGCAACACGTCGGGCACGGCAATGCTGCCATCGGGCTGCTGGTAGTTCTCCATAATCGCAATCATGGTGCGCGGCACGCCTAGCCCTGAGCCATTCAGGGTATGCACGAAATCGGGGCGTGCGCCCGGTTCGGGGCGGTAGCGAATATTGGCGCGGCGGGCTTGGTAGGCTTCGACATTGCTGCATGAGCTGACTTCGAGCCACTCCTGCACGCCCGGCGACCATAGCTCCAGATCGTAGGTGCGCGTGGCCGCAGCTCCGAGATCACCCGTACACAGAGCTTTGATACGGTAGGGAATACCGAGCAGGCGACATGTTTCGGCGGCATCCTCGCGCAGCTTCTCTAGCGCGGCGGCACTTTCCTCTGGGCGCACAAACATATACATCTCGACTTTGTCGAACTGATGCCCACGCTTGATGCCGCGCACATCGCGCCCGGCACTCATCTGCTCACGTCGGAAGCAGGGCGTGTAGGCACACAGGTAGATCGGCAACTGCGCGGCATCAAGAATCTCATCAGCGTAGATGTTGGTCACAGGCACTTCGGCAGTGGGGACCAGCCATAAGCCCGCATCCTCGTCGCGGTAGAGGTTGTCGCGGAATTTGGGCAACTGCCCTGCACCCCACATACACTGCTCTTTCACTACAAAGGGGGTGTAGACTTCGCTGTAGCCCTGTTGCCCGTGCAGATCAAGCAGCCACTGGATCAGGGCCCGTTGCAGCCGTGCGCCATTGCCGCGCAAGAGGTAGAAGCGCGAACCAGCGAGCTTTACGCCGCGCTCGAAATCCAGCCAGCCGAGAGCTTCACCAAGTTCCCAATGTGGCTTGGGCCCAAAGTCGAAGGCTCGCAGCTCACCGCTCTGCATGAGCACCACATTCTCATCCTCACTCGCGCCATCAGGCACATCGGGATGGGGCAAGTTGCGGATGCTCAACAGGGCCAAGCGTTGGGCCGCCTCCACCTCAGCCACGGCCCGATCTAGTGCGGCAATCCGATCTCCCACAACACGCATCTCCGCAATGCGGAGATCACGCTGGGCGGCATCTTGCATCTTGCTGATCGCCTTCGATGCCGCATTGCGTTCGGCTTTCAGGCTCTCTACCTCTTGTAGCAGACGGCGGCGTTGCTCATCAAAGGCCAGCACCTCGTCTACCAGCGTGCCATCAGTGCCGGTGCGGGCAAGTTGGGCTTTGACCCACTCCGGCTGTTCGCGCAGCAGTTTGATATCGAGCATTGGCTTACTCCCTTCGCTTAGCACTTGTTGCCCGATGCTTCATCGGTCGAATGTCCTGTTGGGCGCACACCCCGCCCAAGCTGCGCCATGAGATCAATCATATCCCACACGCCGACGTGATTCTCCGACTGGAAGGCCGCGATCAGTTGCACAATGCGCTGGCGATCAGTGGGGTTGTGGATCGTGTGCAGCGCAAGGTAGAGCTGCTCGCCATCCTCAACCACATGCTGTGCGAGGGTATTGTTCTGGCTGCGGGCGCGGTGGATCACTTGGATCAGCAGCGGGCTGTGGATCAGCAGGTATTCGCCGCCATCATCGGTTGCACGGAGATCAGGTGATGCGGGGGGGTGCGGCTCCTGCGCTGGGGCGGGCGGTGCATCGAGCGCGGCTGGCTCCGGTAGGGCGGGATAGGGGGCCGGCGGGCGCGTCGGCGGATCGAGCAGGCGATAGTTCGGCTGGGCGGAAAAGTTGCCCCAGCTTCGGTGCAACATCCACGCGCCTGCACCGAGCAGCAGCACCAACGCGCCACTCGCCAAGGCCAGCAGGCTGAGTGGATCAGTGAGGTTCATTGCGGGTTCCTCCATATGTCCTGCATCGCTGCTCCTTGTTTCAGACTACGCTATACTGCCAATCCACTGGCTTGCCATTGCGGTAGGGCATCGTGCCGTGAAATTGGCGCGGATCATCACTGAATACTAAGGGCAAGAAGTAGCGATCCCCTTCCCACAGATTCAGGTCCAACACGCGCTCAATGGCGATCCACGCCAGCGTGCCTTCCGGATTGTGGGTGAGGGGTGTGCCCTGCCACTCGTGGATCAGAAAGATGAAGGCAAACCAATCCTCGCCGTGCTTGCCAAAGCCGGGCCAGTTGATCGTGCCGCGCAACGCTAAGCGCGTCACGCGAATCCCAGCCTCCTCACCAATCTCGCGCATGATACCCCGCACGGGGTCTTCCAGCGGTTCGAGCTTGCCGCCCAAGCCGTTGTATTTGCCGTAGTGCATGTCATCTGGGCGGGTATTGCGCTGCACCATCAGCACCTGCTGTTGATCGGGCGAAAGCACATAGCCAAGCGTGGCCAGAATTGGCGTGTAAGGCATAGCAGGCTGGTTCCTTTCTTAAGCATTCTATCCAGCGATTGTTGACACCGGTTACCCGCCATCTAGCCCTTGATCCCGAGCACCTGATTGATTATTCTAGCGTGCGGATTTCCAGATTGTCAAATATGACTTCGGTGGCTTGCGTGATCGCCTCCGCACCGAGTCCGTATTGCGCCACCTGCGGCGCGTTGCTGCTCAGGCTGGCCACGAGTTGGTTGTTTACGGCCATTTGCACCTGCCCCTCAGCCAGTGTGCAGGCGATGCGGTTGATCGCGGCGGGCCCAGTGCGGATGACATCGCTCACGCCTTCCGCCAGCACCACCCGCACTCCCGCCTCGCGCTGAATAATCACGAAGCTTGATTGGGCTGGGGCAATCAAGCAGGCGATATAGTTTTGGGGATCAACAAAGCTGGGCAGCACCCCACCCGCATCGCCATTCACAACTACATCTGCGAGTACTACAAAGGGCGCATTCGTATTGATCGTGCTGTAGCTCCAGATCAAGTTGGTTTCAGGCACAGCCGTGATGTTGTAGGTCTCGCCTGCGAAGGACGCACTCCAGCCGTTGCCAAAGGCTTCCGACCAGCCAAGCTGGGTTGCAAAGTCATCGCTATCGAGCAGCGGGCCATTCAGCAGGGCCGTGGCACTGAGCGCAGCCTCAGTGGGGGTGGGCGGTGGGGGCGTAGCGGTTGGCTCTGGCGTTGGCTCTGGGAGCAGGGCGATCCCGCTCGCATTGGATTCGGGGGCTGGCGCAACGGGTGCGCCCGGCGCGGTGGCCTCACTGCGATCACTCGCCGCATCAGGCGCAGGATTGAGCGGGATCAGTGTCGCCTGCGGGGTTTGTTGCCCAGCTGGGGCTTGGACAACGGGGCGCGGCGCAAGTAGGGCCAACAGCTGCGGGAGGCTATAGACCAGCAGCCCAAGCAGGCTACACATCAACACCACGCCAAACACCGGGGTAATCCATGCTGTGTTGAAGCCGCGTCGCATGCGGCGGGGTTCCCGCGCTCGTGTGGTAATTGGGCGAGTGTGCTCAAGCGGCGCATCGGGGGCGGTTTGGCGATGCAACGACTCGGCTCGCAGCAGCAGGGTGGTGCTATCGGCATAGAACGGGTTGAGCTTTTGCAGTTGGCGCAGATCGGCAATCGCCTGCGGATACTGCCCAGCTTCGAGGTAGGCTGTGGCCCGCTGGTACAGCTCCGCCTGATACTCCGCGCTGGTGGGTGGGTGGGTGGGGCGGGGCGTGCGGCGCGGCGGGGGTGTCTCCGCCAAGCGGTTCAGCTCATCGAGCCTAGCCGCACTTGCGCCGGGCGGATCAATGCCAAGCGTGCTGTTATAGGTGGCTCGCAGGCGTTGGTTGCTGAGCACGCGGTACGCTTCATTGATGCGCTGTACGTGGCGGCTCGCGGCAATCTGTTCGCGGGCGGTGGCATCAATAAACCGATCCGGATGGTAACGCGCAACCTGCTGCCGATAGGCACGCCGAATCTGATCGAGGGTGGCAGTTGGCTCCACCCCTAGTAGGCTGTAGTAGTCGTGTTGTTGGCTGTCGTCCATACCATCCATTGTATCCCCATTGCCTGCCCATCGCACCCCTATCGCGGCACGGCATCGCATTTCGGGAAATCCGTGTTATTATAGCACTTCAAAGACAATCCGACGAACCGCGCAGACCTAAACAGCCGGAGCAACGGCGCGGCTTGCTCGCGGCATGTTCGTCGCTGCCGCCCGCCCTCGGCCCACCGAACGGCAAAGGAGCAACCCCGTATGGCTTACTGGCTACTCAAATCGGAACCAGACGAGTATAGCTTTGCTGATCTGGAACGCGACCGCACAACGGTGTGGGATGGGGTGCGGAACAAGCAGGCGATCAACTTCATCCGCACCATGCAGCCGGGCGATCTCGCGCTGATCTACCACACGGGCAAAGAACGGCAGATCGTCGGCACGGCCACCATCACCACTGCCGCCTACCCTGATCCGGCGGCTCCTGACCCAGCGACGGCTCCTCCAGTGGTAGAGGTGCAGGTCGGCTCGCGCCTTGCCACCCCGATCCCGCTAGCGACGATCAAAGCCGATCCCTTCTTCGCCGATTTTGCAT
This sequence comes from uncultured Chloroflexales bacterium, assembly GCA_937967405.1. Lineage (GTDB taxonomy): Bacteria > Chloroflexota > Chloroflexia > Chloroflexales > Chloroflexaceae > JAAUTZ01. The sequence continues at coordinate 7,159 of CALCJV010000068.1, forward strand.
TGGTGCGGCAGGGGCGGCTCTCAGTCGTGCCTGTTTCTGCGGCCCAGTGGGCATACCTCAGAATGCTTGCCGAATCTGGGTAGAAATCTTTCCGAATGCTTGAAACTGATCTATGGTATGATAGTTACAAAATAGATACAGTTTGGTTGGCGAAAGGACTGCAATGGACGCAGCCACAATCCTAATCGTAGATGATGAGCAACCAATTGTTGATCTGGTTCGCAGTTATCTGGCGCGGGAAGGGTTTACCATTTACGAAGCGCACGATGGCCCTGCCGCGCTGCATGTGGCGCGGCAGGTGCGCCCCGATCTGGTGATCCTTGATGTGATGTTGCCGGGTCTCGATGGCATCGAGACCTGCCGTCGGCTGCACCAAGAGACGGCGGTCTATGTGCTGATGCTCACGGCTCGCGTTGAAGAGGTAGACAAGTTGATCGGGCTATCGGTGGGCGCAGATGATTATATGACCAAGCCCTTCAGCCCGCGTGAACTGGTGGCGCGGGTGAAGGCCATTCTGCGCCGGAGCCGTCCGGCTCCCATTGCAGACCCGCCCGACCCAAGTCGGGTGCTTGAATATGGTGCGTTGCGGATCAACCTCGATACCCGTGAGGTGCATCGGCATGGCACGCTGATCGAACTGACTTCCCGCGAATTTGATCTGCTGTACGCTCTTGCGCGGCGGCCCGGCTATGTCTTTAGCCGCGACGAACTGCTGCGCCAAGTGTGGGGCCACGACTTTACGGGCATTGATCGGGTGGTGGATGTGCATATCGGGGTGCTCCGGCGTAAGCTCGATGCCGATGCGGCCCTGATCCAGACGGTCCGCGGGGTTGGCTATAAATTTGTGACACGCTCACTATGAAACAAGCATGGTACAACCGGCTGCGCTGGAAGCTGTTTCTCTCGCACCTGATGATTGGCGTGATTGCGATCAGTGTCTTGATCGCCATTACGCAATTGCTGACGGGGGTCGGGCTGAACTTCTTTGCGTTGCTCAATCCCGATACGGCGGATGTGCCGTTTGCGCCGGTGCAGCTTCCCCTGAATGATGAGTACCTGCGGATTATGATGCGTGATGCGTTGATCGTTGCGGCCTTTGCTGCGCTCGAAGCGGCGATCATCGTCAGTCTTTCCGTCTCCAATCGGATCGTTGGGCCGCTGCATGTTATGTCTACTGTGACGCGCCGTTTAGCGCAGGGCTTTTACCAAGAGCGGATTGAGATTAGCGGCAATGATGAACTCGCCGAACTGAGCCAGAACATCAACCAACTTGCGGCAGCCCTTGAGCAGACTGAGCAACGCCGCATGGCCTTGCTGGCCGATGTGACCCACGAACTCCGCACGCCGCTCTCGACGATTGCGGGCTATATGGAGGGCATGCTGGATGGGGTGATTACCCCCGATCAAAAGACGTTTGAGTTGGTGCTGCATGAATCGCAACGCCTGCAACGGCTCGTCGAGCATTTGCAGATGCTCTCCCACGCTGAAGCAGGCCAGATTGTGATCACGCCTGAACTGGTGAATGCCGGTGCGCTTGTTAGGCGGGCGGCCCGCCAGTTTCAGCCCCAATTCGCACAGGCGCAGGTGCGGCTGGTGCTCGATCTGCCAGTGCAGCTGCCGCCCGTTTGGGCCGATCCAGATCGGGTCAACCAAGTGCTGATCAACCTGCTGAGCAATGCCCTGCGCTACACTCCAGCCGGCGGGCAGGTGACGATCCGGATTCGTTCGTTCGAGGGGGGCTTGCTCTTTACGGTGCAAGATACCGGCGTGGGCGTGGCTCCCGAACATCTCCCGCACCTGTTTGAACGCTTCTACCGCGTAGATAAATCCCGCGCTCGGGCCAGTGGCGGCAGCGGTGTTGGCTTAACCATCGCCCGTCACCTGATCTACGCGCAGGGCGGTGAAATCTGGGCGGAGAGTGATGGGCTAGGGCAGGGCACGCGCTTTTTGTTTACCTTGCCCTACCGTCTCGGTGCAACTAGCCCCGTGCCATGTGAGATTCCCCCTGCTCTGCCCGCCGAAGTTGCGCTCGAGCAGCAACTTGTCGCGTAGACCCTTACAGGGCTTGATGAGATACCTGTAAACAACTCAATACCGTTAGGCAGGACAAGCCTAGCATACGCTAGAAGGAGCACAGAGCATATGATGTCATTCTTGGGCATAGTACATTGGAGTACGATTCTTGTATCGCTGCTCTTTTGGGCGGCCGTTGTCGGGAGTGCATTGTGGATGGTGCAGCAGCTGTTTACCAATGTTCGGCGCGACTCGCCACAGGAAGCGCCGCGCAAACATTTATAGACGGCATCAGTCGGCGTAAACTTTTGGCACCGGCAGTGGCTGCGCTAGCAGCCACCGCCCCTTGTTCAGCAAGTGCAGCTTTTTCGATTTCGACAGCGTCCATAATCGTTCGAGGCTAGCGCAGACACCGCCCCTTGTTCAGCAAGTGCAGCAGCAAACCCTCGCCGCGCCGCTCAAGGCGCGTGGCTTGGGCGAGGAAGAGTTGGGCAGTGGTGATCGCGTCGCTCAAGGCATTATGCTCGCTGTGGATCGGCAAGTTATACCGTTGCGCTAGTTCGCGCAGGCTCGTTACCGAGTGCATGCCATCGTGCCCCGTCAGCCAGCGTTCTTGGTGATAGAGGGCTTGGGCGATCCGCATGGTATCGAGGGCCGGCCCGCGCAGCTTGGCCCGCCAGAGCTGGTGGAGGGCCCGGTTGATGAAGTCTATATCAATCTGGGCAAAATGGACTACGAGCACCCGCCCCATCAAGCGTTCGAGCAATTCCGGTAGAATCTGGTCGAGGGTAGGGGCAGCGGCTACATCACCCCGAAATAGGCGGTGAATGCGGATCGACTCGGCGGGCACAGTGACATGCGGCGGCGGCTGCACGAGTGCGTACCACGTCCGTTCGAGCATGATCCGCCCCTGCTCAATCTCTACCAAGCCAATCGAAAGGATCGCATCGCGTTTCGTGTTCAAGCCAGTTGTTTCCACATCCAGCACGGCGTAGCCTACATCGCGCCATGCGACGCGCTCGGCAATGCATGCGGCGGCAGTGTAGTGCTTCATAATCGGCGGTTCGATGGCCCGGCTCGCGGAGTTGGTAAGAAACTGAACCATGATACCCTCCCTCTCCATGCGTACATCAGTCTATGTCAAAAACAGTATGTATTCAAAATAGTTGAATTGTAGTCTATTTTGTTATACCACACTTTACCATTTGATACAATGAAAAAATGCCCGATTTTGGTACGAATTTGTAACTTCGATGTAACTGTTCGGGCATGTCGCCGGATTGGGGCCCCCATTGCAACCTTCCCGGCCGTTCTGGCGTATAATCATCCAACAGAGGTTCGTTGACCCGCAAGACGCAGAGGAAAAAGACACACATGGAAGCTCTACAGTTACTGGTAATGGTGTTACCAGTTGCATTTACATCCGGCTTGAACCTGTACCTCACGGTGCTGGTGCTTGGGCTGGCCATCCGGATGGGCTGGATTTCGGATGCCCCGCAAGGGCTAGAGGTGCTGGCTTCGCTGCCCGTGCTGATTACCGCCTTTGTGCTGTATGTGATCGGCTTTTTTGCCGACAAGATCCAATTCGTAGATACGCTGTGGGATACGATCCATACCTTCATCCGCCCGATGGGGGCAGCCTTGATGGCCTTCGCAGCCATTGTCACAATAGACCCTACCGTGGGCGTGATTGCGGCTCTGCTGGCTGGGTCGGTGTCGCTGGCTACACACGCAGGCAAGACAGGGACACGGGTAGCTGTCAATACGGTTAGCCCGATGGAGAATGTCTCGAATATTGCCCTGAGTGTCGGCGAGGATGTGGTGGTGGCAGGCGTGTCGCTCCTCAGCGTGTTTGCGCCGCTGATTGCATTGGCTGTAACGCTGCTGCTGCTCGGCGTGCTCGCATTTGTTGTGCCGCAGACGCTGCGCTGGACGTGGCTGACGCTGAATGCGATCTTCAATTGGGTGCGCTCGCCCTTCTATCAGAAGCAGGACTCAGACGCGCTGCCCAAAGCTGATGCGGCCCTCTATGCGCCGCGCACCCCAGCGTATAGCGTGCGTTGTGGGGCCCAAGTCCGTGCCGAGTTTGGCGAGCGGCAGGGCTACTTGAGTATCTTCCCAACCGAGCTAGGCTTCAGCTATGGGCGGGCGGTGACGGGGCAGCGCACGGCGTGGGAACTAGACACCGGGCAGATTGAGCATGTGGTGCTACGCTCGAAAGGCTTGCTGCTGATCCTCGATATTGATTACGAAGACAAGTTTGGGCGCACGCAGCAGGCCCTGTTCATCTTTACCCACGAGCGGCGCGAGTTTGCCAAGCAGCTGGTCGAACGCTTGAAGCGGCGCACGCAGGCGGTAGTGTAAACAGAGCAGGGGCTAGGGCTGGGCGACAGGTACTAGGGGTCAGGTGTCAGGAATAAAGGCAGCTTGATACGTGAGCCGTGCAACCCTGCACGGCTCGGTAGGCTACCCGCTATGCGGCGCGAGTTCGGCTAGCCCTCGCTCACCGTCACGGTGGTCATCACGTCGCCCTGCCGGATCGCATTAACTACATCCTGCCCACTGGTCACCTTGCCGAATACGGTATGCTTGCCGTTGAGATGCGGCTGTGGCGCGTGGGTGATGAAGAATTGGCTGCCATTCGTGTTGGGGCCCGCATTCGCCATCGAGATCACGCCGGTCTCGTGCTTAAGTGGGTTGTCGAGAACTTCATCCTTGAACTTGTAGCCGGGCCCACTGGTGCCGGTTCCCGTCGGATCGCCGCCTTGGATCATAAAGTTGCTGATTACGCGGTGGAACTTCAGCCCGTCGTAGAAGCCTTCTCTGGCCAGAAACACAAAATTGTTCACCGTTACTGGGGCGTGCTGTGGATATAGCTCAAGCGTGATCGTGCCGCGTGTCGTTTCCATCGTAACGGTATAGGTTTTAGTCACGTCAATCTGCATTGCGGGGGGGCTACCCCATCGCTTCTGGGACATATCCGAATCCTTTCCTCATACACACTGCTTTTCGTCTTTGGGTATTGTACCATAGCACCTCCCCACAGCCCGACGAGCATGCGTGTGCCGTCTGGTATACTGGCGGTAATGGACACGCTCGACACAGCAACACTGACATGGCTCGCTAGCGCGGCGGCGCAAGCTGTGCTCGCGGAGCTTGCCACCCGTCCTTTGCACCCCGCCGATCTGCTGCGTGAACAGATGCGCCTACGGGCAACTCTGCCGCCTGCCTATGCCCGCGCCGCGCTAGAGCAGGCCGTGCTGCGCCGCCACGCCCGCTCCAAAATTGCCCACGCCGAGCGGCTCTACTTCACCCGTGAAGCTCTCGAACAGGCCACCAGCACGCCCGTGGCCCAGCACCGCGCCACCCGTTTCGCGGCGTTTACGCACCTTGCCGACGTGGGCGCGGGGATTGGGGGCGATGCCCTCTGCCTTGCCGCTGCCCGCCCAGATCGGTATATCACGGCGATTGAACGCGACCCGTTGCGGGCGGCCCTGCTCCAGATGAATGTGGCTGCCCTAGGGCTGACGCAGCAGGTTGCGGTGCGAATTGCGGATGTGGTGGCTACGCCGGAAGCCGTGCCCGCCGCCGATGCGCTGTTCTGCGATCCGGGGCGGCGCAGTAGCGGGCGGCGCAGCTTCACGCTGAGTGGCTACCAGCCGTCGCTCGCGCAGGTGCTGGGGTGGCGCACCCAGCCCCCCCAGATTGCCCACATGGGCATTAAATTGGCGGCGGGTGTGGATCTGGAAGCGGTAGCGGCTCTTGCGCCCCAGCCCCACGAGATCGAATTTGTGGCCCTAGATGGCGAACTGAAAGAGGCCGTCTTGTGGTGTGGCGAGCTAGCCCAGACGACGCGCCGGGCCACGCTGCTGCACCGCACCGCCCCCGATAGCTTTCATGTCACAACGCACACGCTCACGCCGGATACGCCCCGCCCGCTACCTGCGACAGCAGAACCTGCTGCGCTGCTGTATGAGCCGGACCCGGCCGTGATCCGGGCGGGCTTGGTGGCCGAGCTGGCCGTGCGCCTGCACGCCACCATGCTTGATCCGCAGATTGCCTATCTGACCGCGCCGCACGCGACCCCGACTCCGTTTGCACGAGCGTGGCGGATTCTTGAATGGCTGCCATTCCAGCTCAAGCAGGTGCGGGCCCGCCTCCGCGCACTGGATGCCGGTGCAGTGACGGTGAAGAAGCGTGGCTCGCCGCTTGACACAGATGCCCTCGCCCGCCAGCTAAGCGGCTCTGGCAGCCGCTCGCTCGTGCTGGTGCTGACGCGCCTGCACAATCGCCCCATCGCGCTGATTTGCGAACCGTTCGGTGCGGGCTAGGTGCGAGGGGGGGAGATGATCGGGAAGCCCATCCCCTGAACCCCTAAACCCCGCTGACCTAACATCGGATTACCAGTCATCGGCTTCCGCATCCTCATCTACACCAAACAGTGCTAGCCACTCGGCAATCTCGCGTTGGCTCAGGTCCCGTTCTTGATACTTCTCGCTGGCCTGCACCGTCGGCTCTGGACGTTTCAGCAGGCGACGCGCAAACACCTCAGAGGGAACCACACGCACCCGCCGCGCCCGCGCCACGCCTGCCACCGCCCGATCTGAGGTGACGACTTCCCACTCGCCGATCCGCTTGATCTGGCGGATCCGCCGCATCAGTTCACGGTCGGCATCATTCGGCGGGACTGCAAAGTGACAGGTGACATTGTGCCCATTCAGATTATGCGGATGTCCATACACGCCTTTGTCAAATACGACAACGATGGTTTTTCTACGCCCGTGCAAGGCGTAGCGGCGCAGGAGCTTAACCAACTGTTCCTCATCATCAGGATCGGCAAGATTAAGGCCCGTGTGCGGGATCAAGTTGTGGCCATCAATCAGAATCGGCACAGTCGCTCCTTCAGGGTGAGCTAGGGTAGCTCCCACACTCGGAGCAACTCCATATTGGGCATATCCGTTGCCGTGAGTAACTGGGTGCCATCGGGGGTGAAGTGCACATACGACACAAACTGATCGCCGGATTCATACGTCCTTTCCAGTGTCACGGTGCGGGTATTCCACACCCAACAGGTGGTGGTGCTACTGGCGGCAGCTAAGCGGTTCCCATCGGGGCTGAAGGCGAGGCTCTTGATCGCATCGGTCGGCCCCGTGAGTTCGTGTAGGGCGACACCATCGGCAACGCGCCATAGCCGCACGGTCAGGTCGGATGCACCAGAGGCGAGGCGCACCCCATCGGGGCTGAAGGCGAGGCTGAGGATCCAATCGGTGTGGCCGGTGAGGGTATGTAGCAGCTCGCCGGTGCTGACATTCCACAGCCGCACCGTCAGGTCATCGGCGGCGGAGGCGAGGCGGGTTCCATTGGGGCTAAAGGCAACACTCCGCACCCAATCGGTGTGCCCATTCAGCACCCGCACCAGTGCGCCTGTGCCAACATCCCACAGGCGCACGGTTTGGTCATCCGAGCTAGACGCAAGCAGGCGGCTGTCGGGGCTAAAGGCGACACTCCGCACCCAATCCGTGTGCCCGCGCATGGTATGCACCAGTTGCCCATCGCGTACCCGCCACACCCGCACGAGTTGGTCATCTGCACCCGTAGCAATCAACTCGGCATCCGTGCTGAAGGCCACACTGCGGATCCAATCATCGTGGGCTGCAATCGTTGCGATGGGAGTCGCATTGTTGCGCCGCCAGATGTAGAGTGTGCCATCCGTGCCGCCGGCAGCAAGCAGGCTTGTATCGGCGGAAAAGGCCATGCTCCACAAGAAATCGTTGATCCCCTCCAGTGGCAATACGTTGAGGGCTAGCCCAGCCCCCAAATCGCCGAGTGGGGGGATCGCCGCAGGCGGCGGCGCGGTTGTTTGGGGGGTGACGAGAGGGGCGGTGGCAGCGGCGGCGGCTGGGTCATTGCGAATGATCATCGAGATCGCACTAAGCAGCGAGAGGCTGACCCAGCCCTCTTGCCCAAGTTGGGCCCGTTCTGGGACGCAATCAGGGCCCAAACCGACTAGCCGTACCCGTGCCCACGTATCGCGCTGCTCGAGCACCTGCACAGTATCGTTGGGGCAGACTTGGGCGAGCACCGTATCGGGGCTAACAAGCGGCTCAGTCCGCAGGTTACCCCCATTGATGACAGTGGCTTGCTGCACCTCCTGCGCGGGTGGGGCGGGATCGGCGGGCGGGGCGGGATCGGCGGGTGGGGCGGCGGCGGGCGGGGCGGGGTCTGCGGCGGGCGGGGCGGGCGTGATAATCTGGCCAACCAGCGTATCGGCGAGCCACCCTTCAGTCCCAACACCTACCCGCTCGGCAACACAATCGGTGGCCGTTTCGGCAATGCGGACTTGTAGCCAGCGTACATTCTCCCCACTCCGTTCGCCTATGATCGCTACCTGATCGTCGGGACAGACTTGCCCAATCACATTCGACGGATCGAGCGCAGGTGCAGAGCGCAGGTTGCCGCCGTTGCCAATCACGCCGAGCGGTTGGCTCTGCGGGTCGGGCTTGGGCGGGGTCACAGGCGCGGGGCGATCTGGGGCCACGGTTGGTGTGGGTTGCGGTGCGGCGGCGGGGTCTTCGGCACGGGGCGGATCAAGGGGGGTGATGTCTTGTGCATCGGTGCGTGCGTCTTGGCGTTCATAGAATTCAGTTAGCTCAGCTTCAAGGGCCTTACGATCTTGCCTGAGTTGGCTAGCGCGTGCGAACTTTTCGGGATCATCGGGATTCTCGCCAAGCACGACATCAGCCTCGTATATGGCTACCTCTAATTCAGCCAATGCAGATACGAGGGCCATCTCAGTAGCGTATGCGACTGCGTCAGGTGCATCAGGGGCATCAGCAACGATAGTCGCAGCATCAGCAACACTCGTAGCTGCCCTATCACGATCCCCAGCTACTGCTGTGCCAAAGAAGCCATCATCATCGCTGTAAAAGCCAACATCATCGCCAGTGGTGATCGTGACCCCTTCCATGCCACTCAGATCGCCAGATTCGAATTGGGCGATGAATTCGTTTACGGCTGCTCCAAACATAATGGTGACGATGAGCGTGCTGATACAACTGATCACGGTTAGGACACCAAAGATGATCAGGCACGTCCGCAGGCAGCGGCCTTGTTGGGGTTGAGCCTCAGCTACGATTTCAAGTGAGACATTGTCTGCATCCATAACGTAACTCTCCCGTGTCTAAGGGGATTCGGTGTCCAGTGAGGTGAACCCCGTGTGTGATTATTGCCGAGCGTTCAACGCCGTTGCCGAGCGTTCAACGCAATGAGCACAGCCACGCTAGCCCAACGTTAGCCCCATTATACACCAGGATGCACCCATTCCGAGTGTGTGCATTGCCGTGTATCTGGCATAGCTCGCAATCCACCGTGCAAGGCGTGGTATACTACACGGTGTTAGCAAGTCTGCCGACTGATCAACGCATAATCTCTCTCAACGTATGTGACTATTCATACCCACACAAAGTTCTGAAGCAAGGAGTGTGACCAATGAGCAATGTTCCAGTGCAGGTAATCGTCGCTGCATTTAGCAGTACGGATGAAGCGGGGCAAATGTTGCAAGACCTGAAGCAAGGGCGCAAGGAAGGCTTGATTGGCATTGTAGATGCGGCAGTGGTAGTGAAGGATGCCGACGGCAAGCTGAAAGTGAAGGACTCCAAGCGGCGCAGTCGGCGGCGCAAAGGCCTGATTACGGGCGGCGTAGTTGGGGGCTTGCTGGGCTTGCTGGCCGGCCCGGTGGTGCTAGCGGCAGCGACCGGCGGTGCGGCTGGAATGTTGGCTGGGCGATTGGCAGGCATACCCACCAACAGCATGATGAAGTCGGTGGGGGAATCCTTGCCGCCCAACTCATCGGCCCTCGTGGCGGTGATTGAACATACGTGGGTTGCCAAGCTGGAGGAGGAGCTGCTGATGGCTGGGGCAACAGTGCTCCGGAGTGCGCTGGCAGCCGACATTGCGGCCCAGCTCGAAGCGAATGGCAACGTTATCTACACAGCGGTGGATGAGGGCGAAAGTACCGTAGCAGCGCGGGTGGTGGAGCATGCGGAAGGGGTGCAGGTGAGCGGGATTGGCATTGGTTCTGAGGGCATCTTCATCGGCAATGCGGTATTCACTGATGAGGATGGTGAAGATCACATTATCGAGGGTGAAGCCGAAGACGTGACCGACGCAGACACACCCGAAGCAGCGAAAGAAAGCTAACCCGCGCAGCCAATGCAGACCATTGGGGTGGAGCGGCGATGTGCGGGGCAAGGCCCCGCGCATGTGCTTTGCCTGCGGGCAAGTGTCAGGGCGTGGGGGTTTGGTTGGGTGGCGGTGTTTCGAGTGCAGCGGGCGTGATCGGGGTGATGACGGGCATGGGCGTATCAGTGGCAATGGGCGTGAGCGTGGCAATGAAGGTCGCGGTGGCAGTGGGCATTCCCGTGAGCGTGATCCCTGCAAAGCTATCGCTCAACAGCAGCAGGCTCCCCACGCCGCCAATCAGCACGAGCAGCAGCAGCAGCCCCAGCAGGCGATTGAGCCGCGAACGGAGTGAGCCACTTTTCGCGGTGGCGGCATTGGTCGGCGGATGGGAGGGGAGTGAATCACCAGCCGGCAGGGGTTGGGTGGGGGCATTGTGGGATGACTCTGAGCTTGGGATCAGCACCGGTGGGGGGTCATAGTGAACTGTAACACCCTTGCTTTCATTCAGGGTATCTACGCGGGCAAGCACCACCGTAATATTATCGTGCCCGCCCCGCTCATTCGCGAGCGCAACCAAGTAGCTTACAGCTGTGCCCAATGCGTGGGTCGTGACAATCTCCTGAATCTCATCATCTTCAAGCAAGCCATGCAAGCCATCGGTGGAGAGCAGGAAGGTATCGCCAACCTGTACCGGCATGCGGAAAGTATCCACACTCACATTCGGGCGGTAGCCGAGTGCACGGGTAATCATATTCCGGTATTGCGAGAGGCGGGCTTGCTCTGGAGTGAGCAGGTGGGCATCAACTTGTTCTTGCACAAACGAGTGATCGTGGGTGATCTGGCGGATCGTGCCCTCGCGCAGCAGGTAGGCGCGGCTGTCACCGACATTCGCCACAATGGCCTCCTGATCGAAGAGTAGCAGCGCAACCCCCGTTGTGCCCATTCCGCCACGCCCCTCGGCGTGGATGCGCTGGTTGGCTTGCTCGAAGGCTCGGGTTAAGAGATGCTCAGGTGCACCACTTGCGGCGGTGTAGAAACTGTGCAGGATAACTTCTACGCCCAATTGGCTCGCAATCTCGCCAGCGGCATGCCCACCCATTCCATCGCATACAACTAGCAGCTGCCCCAGCTGTTCGCTTTGGGTATCATCACTGACACCATAGCTATCCTGATTGACTTGGCGTTGACGGCCAATGTCCGTGCTAGCACTGTAGGTAACGTTCATGCTGCCGTCAGGGTCTATCTGTAAACACGTGCTCGTTATTAATGAGTATCATCTTGACGATAGCCGAGTATAACACGGCTTATAGAGTTCTGCAACCGTACAAATAACGAGGGGAATACCGCCTATTTTTCTCTCCACATGCCTATTGTACCATAGCTCTGCTCCTGAATTGGAACGAGGACGTGACTCCGATCACAGCGCAACGCCAATGCTGCGAAGTTGCCCACCGAACTTTTGCGCTATGCAGTATAATAGAAAGCGTGGCACGGGACTTTATGTTCGCCACCACGCAACCGCACACCCCACGCTGCCTGCATAGGCGATGGCAGCCGGGCTAAACGAGATCAGTAGCGACCGATATGGATACGATTTTTGTGGCCCTCGATGTTGAAGCAACGGGGCTAGAACAAAACCTCGATGAGATTATCGAGGTGGCCGCCATCAAGTTTCGCGGTGACGAACTGCTCGATAGCTACAGTAGCCTTGTGCGCCCGCGCCAAGCCGTGCCCCTCAAAATTCTGCGGATGACAGGCATTGATCCCGCTGAACTGAACCGTGCGCCCACTTTTCGGCAGATCGGTGGTGCTTTGGCCACCTTCATCGGCACTGCCCCGATCATTGGGCATTCGCTGCATTTTGATCTGGGCATGCTCCGCAAGCATGGTATGCAGTTCGGCCAGCCCACCTATGATACCTTTGACCTCGCCACCCTGCTCCTGCCGCAAGTGCCCGCCTATCGGCTGAGTGCGCTGGCTGAGCATTTCCGCATTGCCCACCCCACTGATCACCGCGCCCTGAACGATGCCGATGTGACCCGCCAAGTGTTTGTGCGCCTGCTCGAAAAGATCGAAGCCCTCTCGCTGCGCGACCTGCTCGAGCTGCAACGCCTGATGAATCAGACGGACTGGGGCGCACGTGCGCTGTTTGAACAAGTGCTTAAACAGAAGACCAACAATGCATGGGATGTGGCTGCCACGCGCCGCCTGCCTCCGCAACCGTCGCGGCTACGCCCTGTGCCGACGATTGACAATCCGCTGCGGGCGACTGGCTGCACAGAGCCACTTGATCTCGAGCAGGTGGCGGGCATGTTCGCCAGCGATGGCATCTTGGGGCGGATGTTTCCCGGCTACGAACAGCGGGCCCCGCAAGTGGCTATGGCTCGCGGCATCGCCCAAGCCTTCAACGAGGGCGGCATGCTCCTTGTCGAGGCTGGCACGGGCACAGGCAAAAGTATGGCCTACCTCTTGCCCGCCGCGCTGTATGCTCTCCGACGCGGCGAGCGTGTCGTGATTTCGACCAATACGATCAACCTGCAAGACCAGCTCTACAACAAAGATATTCCCGATGTGCAGCGCATGCTTGCCGAAGCCCCCGAACTCCAGCGCAACGACGAACCCTTGCCCGATCTGCAAGCGCAGCTGCTCAAAGGGCGCAGCAACTACCTGTGCCTGCGCCGCTACAAGCAGGTGCAGCGCGAGACCGACTTTGCCCCGCACGAGGCTCGCGCCATGCTTAAGGTGCAGTTCTGGCTGCCGACCACGACCAGCGGGGATCGGGCCGAACTGCTTTTGTTGGAGGATGAGCAGGTTGCGTGGGGGCGCATCAATGTGACCGCAGATACGTGTACTGGCGCACGCTGCCCCGATTTCCGCGAGTGCTTCTTCTTTCGGGCCCGGCGGCAAGCCGAAGCGGCTCACCTCATTGTTGTTAATCATGCCCTGCTGCTTGCTGATCTCGTCTCGCAGAGCCATATCATTCCGCAGTTCGAGCATTTGATTATTGACGAAGCGCACAATCTCGAAGATGTGGCCACCGAGCAACTCGGCTTTCACCTCAATCAAGCCGATCTGCTCAAGCTGTGCGACGATCTGTATAGCGAGGAAGGGCGCGAGAGTGTAAGCGGGTTGCTCGCTAGCTATCAGATCAGCTTCCGCGAAAGCTCCGCCGAACAGGCTGACCGTGAGCAAGCCGATCAGCTTGCTGATGCGCTGCGCCCGCTGGTTGCTACAACCCGAACTGCGATCTCGGCCTGCTTCAACCACCTGCTGGGATTTGTGAAGGAGCAGCTCGAAGGCAGTCGCGCTACCGATAATCGCTTCCGCATTACGCCTGCGGTGCGGCGCAAGCCAGAATGGGCCGCGCTTGAGCAGGTCTGGGAAAACCTGAGCTTGCCCCTGCGTGAGATTGGCGAGCTGCTCGGCAAGTTTGAGACGCTGCTGCTTAATCTGGAAGGAGCCGACCTCGCCGATTATGACGAACTGCTGCTGCGTGTGCAGTGGCTCAAGCGCACCTGCACGGAGCTACGGGTGCAGCTGGGGCATGTGGTGCAGGGCAACGATGAGCTGGTGAGCTGGCTAACCTATGATGCCCCCCGCGAGCAAGTGGGCATCTCGGCGGCACCGCTCCAAGTGGCCGAGATTTTGCAGGCCCAGCTCTTCGCCGAAAAGCAGACCAGCATTCTGACTTCGGCCACCCTCGCAGTGAATGAGAGCTTTGCCTATGTGCGGGATCGGCTTGGGGTGTATGCGCCTACCGAACTGCAACTGGAGTCGCCATTCGATTATCGGCAGCAAGCCCTGCTCTATATCCCCGATGACATTCCCGAACCAAACCAGAGCGGTTATCAAGCGATGCTGGAAGAAGCCTTGATAACGCTGTGCGTGGCAACGCAAGGGCGCACGCTGGCATTGTTCACCGCCAACAGTACCCTGCGCCAAACGTATACGGGCATTCAGGATGCGCTCGAAGCACACGAGATCACCGTTCTTGCCCAGAACATTGACGGCACACGGCGGGCGTTGCTCGAACGCTTCAAGCAATCGCCACGCACGGTGTTGCTCGGCACCACCAGCTTTTGGGAAGGTGTAGATGTAGTGGGTGATGCGCTGTCGGTGCTGGTGATAACCAAGCTGCCGTTCGCTGTGCCGTCTGATCCGGTTGTCGCGGCTCGGAGCGAACAGTTCAGCGATCCGTTTATGGAGTACAGTGTGCCGCAGAGCATCCTCCGCTTTAAGCAGGGCTTCGGGCGGCTGATCCGCAGCCGCAAAGATCGTGGCATTGTGGTTGTACTTGACAAACGCCTCCTCTCGAAGAAGTATGGGGCCCAATTTCTACAATCCTTGCCGCATACCGATGTGCGGCGCGGAGCCTTGAAGCACCTGCCCAAGCTCGCGGCCCAGTTCCTCAAGCCTGTGCTTGATGCAGCAGCTGAATCAGTGCAGGAAAAGCCATGACCACCAGTGAAAAGCCGAGCCTTGAACAGTTCCAACGAGTACGTATCTACATCACCCAGCAGGATATGTACAACAATCAACCGCTCCACACCATCATCCTCCGCATTTTGCAGCAGGAGGGGGCCAGTGGCGCAACTGTGCTGAGCGGGGTCACGGGCTTTGGCCCACGCCAGCGCGGGCGTTCCTCCGATTTCGTGCTAAGTAGCTCTTTGCCCTTGGTGATTGAGTGGATTGATCGCGCCAGCACAATCAAAACGGTGCTGCCTCTCCTGCATGAGCTATTGCAAGATGCCTTGATTGCGATTGATACGGTCTCTCTGTATCAGGCTCGCATCCGCGCACAAGGACCCTTCAAGGATGATGTGACGGTGGGCGATGTGATGCAGCCGGAACTGCCCCGCGTGCCCGCCACGCTGCCGCTGGCCGATGCGCTGCACCTCATGCTGGAGCACGATCTGCGGACGTTGCCGATTGTGAATGAGCAGGGCATGCTGCATGGGGTGGTGCGTGAAGCCGAGCTGCTGCGCCGCGCTGAGCTGCGCGTACCCCTCCGTCTGCTGCAGCTGCTTGCCCCTGCCGAACGCAACGCCCTGCTTGCCGCCCGCGAACGTCAGCCGCTTGAGCACGTGCTGCATACCGAACCACGCAGTATCTATACTGGAGCGGCACTGCCGCAAGCCTTGATTGTGATGATCGAGTGGAGCTACGATCAGCTACCAGTTGTGAGCCGGGATGGGCGTTTGGTGGGCTTGCTCAGAAGCGATGCGATCCTCACAGCCGCAGCAGACAACTACAGCGACGATCCGGCGGAAGTTTCAACCAAAGTGCAGATGATTATGCAGGGCATGGTTCCCACGATTGAGCAGACCCGCCCGCTGCACGAGGCGATCCAGCAGCTGCTGGCATCGCCGTTGCACTATCTCGTGGTGGTGGATGCTGAGCAGAACGTGGTCGGCGATCTGGATGATGTGCTGGTGCTGGAGCAGCTTCCCCCTGCCAAACGCCGCACGATCCTCACGGCCATGCAGGCTGCATCGAGTGCGCCAATTCCTATTCCGGAACTGCCCTATGCGCTCCTTGATCTCGCTCGCCGCGATGGACCGATCCTCTCGCCCCACGACCCGCTGCTGCTGGCAGCCCAAACCTTGACCCAGCAGCGCATCGCGTGTGCGCCAGTGGTAGATCAGCAGCATCGCCTTGTCGGGATGCTGTCGCGCAGTGGCTTGCTGCGCGGTTTGGCGCAGGAGCAATAAGCCGCTTTCAACGCGATGCAGATGCTCTTCGCTCTGCTCGCATCGTTGCGGCCCGCACCTGCTCTGCCCTGCATAGGCTTTCCTGCGCGGTTGAGTGGCACCTACTTGTAGAGCGGTTGGCAGCGCAGGTGATCCAGAATTGGCGCGGTGGGTGTGGTATAATCGTTGCATGTTCCGTTCTTATGCATAGAATCTATGATGCAAAACCTGATCAAGATCAAAGGCGGGCGTGAAGGATTACGAATGCAACTGGACCCAGCCGCAGCATGGCCGGAACTGCTTGCGGCCGTGCAGGTGCAGCTTGAGCAAGGCGGCAGCTTCTTTGTCGGCTCGCAACTGACGCTTGATATAGGCGAACGGGTCATTGAAGAAGCCCAACTGACGGAACTGCTGAGCCTGCTTGAACAGCACGGCGTGCAGCTCGATGGGGTCGCTACTGCCGCCCAAACTAGCCGCAAACACGCCCGTGCGCTCGGCTTGACGACCCGCACTGCGCTGCGGGTTGTGCCGACAGCGGAGCAGGTGAGCCAATCGCAAGATGATGCCCTGCTGCTTGTCCGCACGCTCCGTTCGGGGCAGGTGGTGCGCCATCATGGGCACGTCACTATCGTCGGTGATATTAACCCCGGCGCGGAAGTGATTGCTGGGGGGAGTGTGATTGTTTGGGGGCGGCTACGGGGCCTCGTGCATGCAGGGGCACTGGGCGATGTGAAAGCCCTGATCTGTGCGCTCGAACTGCGCCCAACGCAGCTCCGTATCGCGCATCTGATTGCCCGCACGCCCGATGGGGGCAGCGATTTGCGCGAGACCCGCGTGCAACCGGAGATTGCCCGCATCGAGCAAGACTATATCAGTGTCGAGACGTGGGGCGCACCCCGTCGTCCCACACCCTAACCAGCCAATCCATAAGCATGGGTGAATTGGCGAGAGGAGCAAGAGCTTATGGCGCGAGTCATTACGATCACATCCGGCAAAGGTGGCGTGGGCAAAACTACGACCACCGCCAATCTGGGCACTGCCCTCGCTATGCATGGCTCGCGGGTGGCTGCAATTGATGCCGATATCGGCTTGCGGAATCTGGATGTGGTGATGGGCTTGGAGAATCGTATTGTCTACGATCTCGTAGATGTGATCGAGGGGCGGGCCCGCCTGCGCCAAGCCTTGATCAAGGATAAACGCTTGCCCGAATTGTATCTGTTGCCGGCAGCCCAAACCCGCGATAAAGATGCAGTGACGGCTGCCGATATGATCAATTTGACGAATGAGATGCGAAATGACTTCGACTTCATTCTGATTGACTGTCCGGCAGGCATCGAAACCGGCTTTCGCAATGCGATTGCCGGAGCCGACGAGGTGCTGATTGTCACTACGCCGGAAGTTTCGGCCGTGCGCGATGCAGATCGCGTGGTGGGCTTGGTGGAAGCGGCCGAAAAGGGCCCTGCACGGCTGATCATCAACCGCCTCAATCAACGCCTTGTCAGTCGGGGCGAGATGCTCTCTATGGATGAAGTGGTCGAAATCCTCGCAGTTGATCCGCTAGGGGTGGTTCCGGAAGATGAGCTGATCGTCTCTACCACCAATCGCGGTGAGGCGGCGGTGTTCAACCCTGCGTCGTATGCGGGGCGGGCGTATATCAACATTGCCCGCCGCCTAAATGGTGAGAATATCCCGATTATGGAACTGACTGAACAAACGACCCTAATGGATCGGCTGTTTGGCGGTTTGTTTGGGCGCCGCGCCCGCACCTAACAGCGATGACGTGCAATGTCGCACAATGTCTCAAGCGAAGGAGTCAGCCGTGAGTTTGTTTGATGAC
Source organism: uncultured Chloroflexales bacterium (assembly GCA_937967405.1). GTDB lineage: Bacteria > Chloroflexota > Chloroflexia > Chloroflexales > Chloroflexaceae > JAAUTZ01. The sequence continues at coordinate 24,880 of CALCJV010000068.1, forward strand.
CTTTTTCGCCGCAAACCAGCTAGTGCCCAGATTGCCAAAGAACGCCTGCTGACGGTGCTGGTGCATGATCGTGTGAAGCTCACTCCTGAAGATTTGGCCAAGTTGAAACAGGAACTCGCCCTCCTGATCCAACGCTATATTCCTTCGGTCAATCCTGACGATATTGAAGTGTCGCTGTTGCGCGAGGATACGAGTGATCGGCTCAAAGCCGATGTCCCGCTCCGGCGTGCGCTCGATTAGCCGACGAACCAGAACACCCCCTATGCCTGACCAGCCGCACCAGTTTGCCCACCCCGCCCCGCTCGCGCCCGTACCGCTCGGCGAGCCTACACCCCCGCCTGCATCGCACCGCGTTGGGTTTGTGGCTCTAGTGGGCAAACCGAATGTCGGCAAAAGCACGCTGCTCAATACGTTGCTCGGACAGAAGGTGGCGATTGTTTCGCCGCGCCCGCAAACGACCCGCGTGCCGTTGCGCGGAATCCTATCCCGCGCCGATGCCCAGATCATCTTCATTGATACGCCCGGTATCCATACCCCTGATCACGAACTGGGGCAGTTTATGGTGACCCTCGCCCAGCGCACCATCCCCGAAGCCGATGTGGTCTGTTTTATGGTGGATGTGACCATTGCCCCTACGCGCCTCGATGTGGAGATCGCCGAGCGCGTGCGCCAAGCCCAAGGGGCACGCCTACTGGTGATCAACAAGGTAGATTTGCCGCCGCGCCCGGGCCAGCCGCATGATGCGAATATGCAGCATGTGCAAGCCTACCGCGACTTAGGTCCATGGGCTATGGAGCTGGCCATCTCGGCCCTGCACGGCGACGGCGTGCCCGAATTGCTGGAGCAAATTGTTGCCCGCCTGCCCTACGGTGAACCGCTCTACCCCGATGATTGGATTGTGGATCAGAGTGTGCAGCACCTTGCCGCCGAGCTGGTGCGTGAGAAGATTCTGCTCTTCACCCAACACGAAATCCCGCACTCGGTGGCCGTTGAGATCGATGAGTGGGATGAGCGCGAAACGGGGACGTACATTCGCATGACGATTAATGTGGAGCGCGACAGCCAAAAGGGGATCATTATTGGGGCGCAGGGGGCTATGCTCAAACGGATCGGTACGGCCGCCCGTAAAGATATTGAGGAGTTGGTTGAGCGAACCGTCTTTCTTGATCTGTGGGTGAAGGCCCGCCCCAACTGGCGCAACGATCAAACCGCACTCGGCTGGTTGGGCTACCGTCTGAAAGACTGGGGCTAGGCAGTCAGCGACCTAACCATATCCGTGCGTCTCTGCGAGAGTGCGGAGACCGTCATGCTGATTGACCTGACCTTGTACGGGGCGGATTTGGGGCTAGCTAGGATGTTCCCCCCGACACTGGTTGCAGCTCAGCCCTGCCTCAGCAAGCTGGGGGTGTTGGCTTGGCACGTCGTGCTTGCCGCTGAGTGTTACCCTTCACGCCCTAAGCCAAGCAGGAGCATTATCGCTTCTTCGTGCTGACGCATCAAGGCCGCATCCGCTGCACTGCGCTCATGATCGAAGCCAAGCAGGTGCAGCGTGCCGTGTGCCACAAGGTAGGCTAATTCGCGCTCGCTTGTGTGGCCATATTCAGCTGCTTGGGCCAGCACCCGCTCATACGATAGCACAACGTCACCGAGAAAGTGGGGGAGATCAGGTGGCAGGACAAATGGGGTAGCATCTCTAGCATCGTCATTGGCTGGAAACGAGAGTACATCAGTGGGCTGATTAATCTTGCGATACGTCTGATTGAGGGCGTGTAGCTCGGCATCATCCGTAATCCGCACCGCAACTTCGCACTGAACGGGTAATTCACGCGCTAATGTAGGGCGTACTTGCACGAGGACGGCGGCTACGGTGCGCTCAACCAGATTGGCAAGATCGGCGGGAGTCTGCCCAGTTGCCAACATGATCTGCTCGGCAACTTGCACCTCGATTAGCGGCGGGGGTAGCTCAGACAAACTTCTGCTCCTTCCAGAGCTGTTGCACCTGCATCAGCACATCACGTTCACGCCGAAACGAAGCAAGGGTGATTGCTTCCTCAACCGGAAACCAACGGGCATCATCTACTTCGGAGACCTGTGGGGTGAGCGTGCCATACTCATACGTAAGCAGAAACAGATCAACATACTTATGCACGCGCAACGAACCAGCCCGAAACCAGTACTCAATTGTGGCAAGGTGGCGCAAGACTTGCCCGCGCAAGCCAGTCTCTTCGGCCACCTCGCGTATTGCTGCAAGCTCGGCAGATTCGCCGCGCCGCACGTGACCTTTGGGAATGCCCCAACGCTTACCTCCATACGTGGCGATCAAAACTACCTGAAGCTGTTCTCCGTGAACACGGCAAATTACACCACCGGCCGAGTAGGATGTACGGTGCGGCGTTGCTAAGTTACCCGCCTGATTCGGCATCGCCCACGACCCGTCATTGCTCCGAGTTACCCCGCCTATGCGTGGTGCTTCTGCAAACGCCCAGCCCGGTAATCCCAGTAGTGGTTGGCGGAGAAGCTGATGCGCTCTTTGGCATACGCCGCATCTTGCCAGCCGATTGGCTCGACCCGCTTGCCTTCGAGGTCTTTATACACGGTAAAGAAGTGCTCCACCTCGCGCAGATAATGCGCGGGTAGATCGGTGTAATCGATATACTCGTGGAAGAACGGGTCGTGATTGAGCACCGCGAGGACTTTATCATCGGCTTCGCCCCGATCCAACATCTGGAACATCCCAATCGGGCGGGCCTCCACGATACAGCCGGTAAAGGTGGGTAGGTTGGTCACCACTAATACGTCCAGCGGATCGCCGTCGTCGTAGAAGGTTTGCGGGACAAAGCCATAGTCACCGGGATAGTGCACAGGGGAGTAGAGCACCCGATCCAGCCTGAACGCACCAATGTCTTTGTCGTACTCATACTTATTGCGTGAGCCTTTGGGAATCTCGGTAACGACGTGAATGACGTTGGGGATGTCGGGGCCGGGGGACAGGTCGTGCCACAGATTCTGCATACGTTTATCCTCGTTTCTTCCGCGCAGATACAATAATCCTATACGTATTATAGCACGCCTCACTCGCCGGTGTTAGCGCGAGGCAGCGGCACGGCTGAAGAGCCAGACCCCCAGCACGAGTAGCCCAGCCACCAGCCCGCCGAGCCACAGGTGGCCGCCCACCTGCCACGCTAGCAAGCCGCCAATCGTGGGCACGAGCAGCCGCCCCAGATCGGCGAGGTCGCCCAGCTGGGGCACTTCGATGTGAGGCCGCTGCCCGCTATACTCGCCCGCAAATGATGACCACGAAAAGACTGGCGGCTCGCCGACAAATACGCCCGGCGGCAGGGGCGCACCAACGATGGGGCGTTCGGCGGCTTCGGCAAGGTAGGCCGCCCGCCAATCGTAGGCTGGGTTGCCGTTGCGGGCAATGAACAGGTGGTAGGCCGCCCGTTGCAGATAGGCGGGGTGATTTAGGCTGAGGTTGGATAGCTCTCGCAGATCATCAGCACTGAAGCGCACGCCACTCGCATCAAGGTAGGCCTCAGTAAGCAGGCGCACTTCTGTTGATGCAAAGCCGCCCAAGCTGATGCGGGCAAACGGGGCATTGAGTGGTGTCGCCGCCGCACTGCCTGCGAGGACTCCCACGAGCAGCAGCATCAGCTCATCGGCGGGCAGGGCCGGCACAAACGGTACGCCATCAATCGAGGGGATCGGGCTGGCGGGAGGCTGGGCGGCACTCCGTAGGCTGAGGCGGGCAAGCTCATCCAGCACAGCTGCACCCCATCCGGCCGCCACAGCGACTTCACAGCGATCAAGGCAGAGCAGTAGGGGGGCATCGTTTTGGAGCAGCGCGATCTCTAATGCCCCAATCGTGTGGGCGCGGCTGCCGACAGCACGGGCTAGTGTTTCGTATAGCTCCTCAGCCGATTCGAGCACGGCCAGATCGAGGTAGCACGTGTATAAGTCGGGGCGTTCGAGATTGACTGCGGCCGATTGGGCAATATGCGTGAGCAGCGAGGATTTGCCGATCCCCGCTGCGCCACTGATCAGCACTGGCCGACCCTGATCGAGCCGATCAAACACGACCGATAGTTCGCGCCATCGCCCGATGAAGCGTTCGGTGGTGATGATCCGTCCGCGCTCAGTGAATGGGTTGCTGTTCATGCTGCCTCACGGAGCCGCTTCAGCCACATACCAGCGTTCGATGTTGGCGAAGTACATGGGCGTATTCAGGTTGAGCGTATCATCCTGCACCTGCACTCGTGTACTGACCACTACCGGCATGCGATCTGCCCAGAGGAACAGATAGGGCAGTTGCTCGACAATCCGCTGTTGGGCTTCGCGCTGAGCAATGGTGCGCTCATTCAGGTCGAAGGTTTGGCGGGCCCGTTCGGCATACCGGTCGTAGGCTTCATCGCGGAAGCCGACTACATTGCGGGTGATGCGAGTATCAAGTTCGCTCTGGTTGATCTGGCTTGAGTGAAACAGGTCGAAATCATCGGGATCGTAGTAGCGAAAATCACCCATTGCTGGGCTGCCTGCACCATTCAGCCAGCTGCCGAGCAGCAGGTCGAAGTCATACGGGGGGGCATAGCGAGCCACTAAGCTGGTGTTGAAATCGGCTGGTTCAACCGTAATCTGCAAGCCAATCGCGGCCGCAGACTCGGCGATGCGCTGGGCCAGCGCGACGCGGCGCGGATCGTCGCTGCGCACATACAGCTGCGCCAGAAACGGCACACCATCGCGCTGGCGGATCGTCGCGCCGGGGGGCAGTTCCCAGCCAGCCTCAGCGAGTAGCCCGCGTGCCGTGACGAGATCAGGGGGCACACTGCGCGGCGGAGTCAGATCCGCCCACGAGCCGGGCACGGCACTGCTGCCGAGCATGATCCCTTGCCCGTCTGTCGAGGCTTCAACGAGGCGTGGCACATCTAGGGCCAGGGCAAGCGCACGGCGCACACGCACATCGGCAAAGGGTCGCCCTTCACGTAGGTTGAAGCCCAGAAAGTAGAAGCCGTTTTCGATGTAGGCTCCCGTCTGGAAGGCGGCATCAGTGGCAAAAGCCCGGCTCTGTTGCCAATCTAGCTCAGCCATCAGCAGGGTGCCATCTTTAAGCGCGTTGGCGGTGGTGGCGGCATCTGGCGAAACGACGAAGGCCACGCGAGTCAAGAGCGGCGTACCGCGATAGTAGCCAGCGTAGCGGGAGAGGATGACCGATTGATTGGGGATGCGTCGTTCGAGCTGGAAGGGCCCGGCACCGATGGGCAAATCCCAAAAGTTGAAGGTGCTGAGGTCTTTGTCTTGCAGCAGGTGGGCCGGCAGGATCGGCACGGCAAGGTAGGCGATCAGGGGCGAGAAGCGTTCGGTGAGGGACAACACAAGCGTGGTATCATCCACCACTGTGACCGCACTGATGTAGCGCAGATTGGCTAGCAGGGCGGTGCTCGTAAAGGGCAAGGCCCGCAGCCGCTCAACAGTGAAGCGCACATCATCGGCCGTGAGTGGTTGCCCGTCATGCCATGTCAGCGCACTGCGGAGGGTGATCGTGAGGGCTTGGCTATCGGCCGTGGGAGTCCAATTGAGGGCCAGATCAGGTTGTGGGCGCAGCTGCGGGTCAAGCCGCATCAAGCCGGGATACATCAGCATGCTGATCAGCTCGGCGGTGCGGTTGTCGGGCTGCCACGGGCGCAGGATCGGCACATCATCGGCTACGCCGAACGTGAGGTTCCCTCCCACTGGGCGTGCTGTCGGCGTGGGTGGCGGGGTTGGGGTAATTACCTGTGGCGGGCGATTGGCGGGGGGGGGTTCAGGATTGGTGGGTGCGGGTATGCCGCAGCTCGCCAGCAGGAGTAGCCCCCCTAGCAACAGCGGTGTGGCCCACCCGCCGCAATGGGCACGAACATGGTACACTAGCGTAAGCACAGTTTGCATAGGCGCATTATCTACCTTCTAACGATCATCGCAACTAGACCAGTAAGCCTAGCGTTGTATATTGTACGTGAGAGTTCGGATTTCTGCCTAATTTGATTTGCTGAAAGGAGCAGCCATATGGCTCCATCGCGCATGGGATCTCGCACCATCGCCGCACCTGCGGCAACGTGGCGTTACCGCGATCTGCTGATTGTGATTGCCCTTGCGTTTATTTCCATGATCCTCTGGCGGGTGCCGTGGATCGGTACCGTGTTCTATCCGTTTCGGCTGCTTGGTACATTCGTCCATGAACTATCGCACGGATTGGCCGCAATTGCAACTGGAGGACAGTTCCAACGCTTTGCCGTCAACCCCGACTTGTCGGGCATTGCATGGTCGGCGGGCGGTATTCGTTGGGTCATCACTAGTGCGGGCTATGTCGGCAGTGCGCTTGTAGGTGGGGCGTTGTTGGTGGCGACAGCCCGCGGCGTACCGGCCCGTTCGGTGTTGGCCATGTTAGGCCTTAGCTTGGGCGTACTGTGCGTGATCTTCGTCCGCAATCCATTTGGGATTGCCAGTGGCCTGATGCTAGCGGGGGCCTTGATCGTTGCGGCGGAACGGCTGAGTCCTTTTGCCGCCTATGCGCTGCTGTTGTTTCTGGCAGTGCAACTGACGCTCGATGCGGTGAATAATATGGTAGACTTAATTATGCTCTCTGCCCATCATCACGAAGTCTTGACGGATGCACGCCTGATGGCGTTGCAAACAGGAATACCAGCACTGGTGTGGGCGATGGTGTGGAGTGCGGTTGCCATAGTGATTCTTGCGGGGGCGTTGCGGATTGCATTTTACGGGCATGCACTGCATTGATAATATAATTGGCATAACCCACGTACAACTTGCCGAATTGCCCGACATGGTAGTATAAATAAAGATGTCACCTAAGCGAACCTCAATGCGTGTTGCTATTACGCTCAGTGTGGAGGTGGAACGGATTGGCTATGGATAAAGAACGTATAGAACACGCACAGATGGGCCCGATAGAGCGGCCGAAACCATCGCTGCATGCGATGCCGCCCACAACTTTAGGAGACCATGCGGTTTCGAGAGATTGGGCGATTGTCCGTGAGTTGCAAGAGGCAACGGGCGTACCAGCCGATGCGATGGAAGCTGTATTTGCCAGCGACGGAAGCCTGATTGAACTGCGCCTGCCCCGCGCAGATTTGTCGCGCCTGCCGACCGCAATTGGTACGCTGACGAATCTGCAACGGCTTGATCTGAGTGGCGCACACGGCGAGGCTCTGCCGGCTGCGCTGGGCACGTTGACTGGGCTGTATGAACTGGATGCAAGCACCGCTAATCTAGGCCAATTGCCACCAGAGCTGGGGCAGCTCACCAGCCTGCGCGAACTGTATCTGAATGGCAATCAGCTCCGTGAGATGCCGCGTGAGATTGCCCGCCTCACCGATCTACAGGTGCTGGCACTGGGCGGCAATCTGCTCCGCGATTTTCCCCTTCAGCTTAGCTATCTGCCTCATCTCGAATGGCTCTTTCTCGATGGTAACGTGATCGCTGCTGTCCCTGCTGAGGTAGGGCTTATGACTAGCCTCCGTCGGCTTGACCTGAGTGGCAATCGCCTACGCGAGTTGCCACCGGAGATCGGCAAGCTCCGGACCCTCGAACGGCTTGATGTGCGCGGCAATCAACTCACTGCGCTATTGCCAGAAATTGGGCAGCTCACCAATCTGCGGGAGCTGTATGTCTGGGGCAATCACTTAACCTACCTGCCCCCCGAAATCGGCCATTTGACCAGCCTGCATCGGCTGTATGTGGGCGGCAACCAACTAACCCACCTGCCCCCCGAAATTGGCAATCTGTCCAGCTTACTCGAGCTTGACCTGAGTGGCAACCGCTTGAGCGAACTGCCACCGGAGATCGGCAAGTTGACGAGCCTGCGCGAGCTTGATCTGGCGGGCAATCTGCTCACCGACTTGCCGGATCAGGTGTGCAACTTAGCCAGTTTGCAACGCCTCGATCTGAATGGGAATCAGATCAGCGTGCTTCCGGCGGCGATAGGGCGGCTCACCAATCTGCGCGAACTTGATCTGAAGTTCAATAGCTTGCGCCTCTTGCCCGCCGAGATTGGCAGGCTGCATCGCTTGCAGGTATTGGACGTGCGCGGCAATACGCTCATGCGCTTGCCTGATGCAGTGGGGAACTTGCGCGATCTGATCGCACTGAATCTCGAAGGTAACCGCCTCGAAAGCCTGCCTGACAGCTTCGCCCAACTGACCAATCTGAGTATGCTTGACTTGCGTGGCAATGCGCTGGACTGCGTTCCGCCCGTGCTGCACACTATGATGATTGCCGAGCTGTATTTGCAAGAGAACCCCCTGCGCTGAGCGACTGGGCCCAATCCTGAGCTGCCGTGAATGCGGTGCTTGGGGCGATTTGCTATGTTGCATCCCACTCTAGGAGAGCAGCGCGGCTCGGCTTGGTTCCGTTCGCAAGCGCATTTCGCTGATTGTGATCGGTGAAGACAGCGCGTAGATGTCCTGCGGTGCGTCACGCGAGACGTTCATCCGTGCGCTCACGAGGAGTAGCTCTTGCAGCTGCGCGACTGCCCATTCTCCTAGCCCCGAAACAGAAGGCGTGTGGTACAATGTATTATTATTGCTATGCACACTTGGCGTAAGTAATGCACCACGCCGATACCCACACTGGCTGGAGGATCATTTGCATGAGTGTAGAACCTGAACCAACATCGCAGCAGCTCCTTTGGGAGTATCTCCGCCCCTACAGTATCCCCATCGGTTTCCCACGCCATAGCACTATCTATGCCCCGGCCCAACCGGCCACCACATTCTATCTTGTGCAGCAGGGGCAGGTCAGCTTGCAACTGCTCGCTGCGAATGGGCGCGTCCTGACCTTGCAGCTGGTTGAGGCCGGCCAGCTTTTTGGGCACGCCGCCCTGACGAGTAACCAACAATATGACACATTGGCGGAAGCACTGCGCCCCGTCCAAGCCCTTGCAATCCCGCGCACTGAGCTAGAGCTTGCACTCGATCAGCACCCCGCATTGAGCCTGCACCTGCTGCATGTGATTGGCGACTATCGCCTGATGATCGGGCGGCGGCTGGATGAAGTCGCGTTCAAATCGGTAGCGGCGCGGCTAGCCTCGTTGCTACTGGAAATGGCCGGCGCAGTGGCGGGCGCAGTCGCCGACGAAGAAGGACCACTGCAACTCCCGCGCCGTACCCATCAACAGCTAGCCGAAATGGTGAATGCTTACCGCGAGACGGTGACAAAGGTCATGAACCAATTCCGCGCCGCCGATCTGCTCGCTATTGACCGCTCTAGCATCACCCTCCTCGATCCATCGGCCCTGCGCGAGGTGGCCCAAGGCTGCTAACGCATCAGCCCCTGCCCCGTAAGCCCGTGCCACGCACATCATGCCGTCGGCGCGGGCGGTATGACGAACCGCGCTGCATTGCGACCAAATACATTGACACGTTTTCCTGCACCTGCTACAATCCAAACGGATGAAGAGTCTCATCTACACAACGGGGAGTGTGTACGGTTTCTTCCTCTGTGTACGTGCGTGCCTTTTTCAAGCTGTTACCCTGTTATCCTAATCGAGCCTGTTCAGGCTGTGGAGTAGTACGATGAACGACTATACAATTAACTTGCGTCCCTTCTTTGAGATTCCATTGCGCTGGTGGCGGTTTATCTTCACCACGACCGCCATTTTGACCACATTTGCAATCGTAGTCAACTTGTTGCCCGATGTTATTACTGATGTCTACCGCGCTGAGGCTTCGGTGGCAATCATCAAGTCGCGCACGCAAGTCTCGTTCGACTCGTCGGTGCGTACCGTCACCGAAGAAGATTTGATCGCAGGCTTATCAGGCAACATTGCTACTGTGATAGAAAACAACAATAAGAGTCGCCGCGAGTCGCTGGTTGCATTAGTGCAGAATGGCACAATTGCCGAACGTGTATTAGATCAGCTACAAGATGAGCTGCCCGAATCTGACCTTAACTCAGATCGTCTTCTCAGTCGAGTCAAAGGTACGATTGCCGCTAATGGTGACAGTGACTTGATCGAGATTAGCGTGACACACCCTGATCCCGTTCTCGCTGCGCGTATTGCTAATGTTTGGGCAGAAGAATACGAGCAACTTGTCAACAACATCTACGGTCGCCCGGCTAGCACCACCGATGCTGTGCAGAATGATGTGCTGCGTGCCAAGCAAGTCTACGACGATGCCCAAGAAGCCCTGATCCAAGCCATCGCCCAGAGCCGCGTGAGCCAAGCCGAACGTGAGATCAGCGAGAAAACACGTATTCTGGCTGTGCTCCAAGAGTCGCGCCAACGCGCCATCTCAACCACGATCAACTTCCAAGTAGACCGCGATGCGGAACTTTATACCGAGTACCTCGCGGCTCGATCAGCCAACCGCTTGCTTGCTTTCCAAAAGGAACAGGCACGAAAACGTGCACTTGTGGAGGCATATATTGATACTCAGACCAGCGCACAAATTGCTACCTACACCCAACAAGTTGCCGACCGCAAGCGTATCCTTGAAGATGCGTACAACCGCAAGGCACGCATCGAAGGCTTGCTCGAACGGGCCCGTACTATGCAGCAGCAAGCCCAGCAGGGCGGCGATGCTGAGTCGTCTGCGTTAGCTGTGGCCTTCCTCAAGATGGATGTTGCGGGCGTGTTGGGGCGGGCCGATGTTAGTGAATTGAATATCGCCAATCCAGCAGAACTCGCTCCCGCCAACTTGGTCGCCGATATGAATGCGATGGTCTCGGCACTCGAGCAGCAGCTTGCCGCGACCGAGAGCCAAATTGCTACCCAGAGTGAAGTCCTCATCAACGACGAAAACTTGACGCTGTTCACGCCGCCAGATGAGACCGAACTGACAGCCTTGATCGCGCAACGCTACCCCGAACTATTCGAGACCGGCAGCCTCGCCGAGCTAAGTATCGCGGCTCTAGACGACGATGAGCTATCACAGACGGCCCTCCGGATCGCAGATGATCTGCTCCAGCTCCGTGAGCGGCAGGGCTTGCTGAGCTTTACCTCCGCAAACACGCCGCTCAATACCGCAATCAGCAATCTAGAGCAAGAACTCCGCAACTTACGTGCGGCCGTCGAGCGTGATCAAGGAAACATCCGCGATCTGGAACGTGCCCGTGATCTTGCCTTTGAAGCCTACGCGACGCTCTCGCGCAAATCGGCTGAGATTAACGTCGCTGATCAATTGCCCGGCTCTGAGGTGCGCTTTGCGTCGCGGGCGACAGTGCCAACCAAGCCTGCGAATAGCCTAGCATTTGTTTTGAATGTCGGTCTGTTTGCCGTGCTGGGCGTACTTGCGGGGCTACTGGGTGCGGTGGTGCTTGAATTTGCCCAGCCCGGCAGCATCCCCCAGCGTGTCTTTGGCAAGCCCGAACGAGCGTGGAACCGCTTCTGGCGATGGTATGTGAAGCCCTCCCCGGCGATTAGGTCGCAGCGCGAGCAGGCCCAACTCCGGCAGGCGGCCGCTGCCGAGCAAGCTTACCAAGCCAGCCTGCAAACAGCCGCCAACCAGTCTGCCCAGCCGCAGCCACCTGTGCCCGAACAGAAAGTGTAATCGTATGCAGCAACATGCACAACCGCAACGAGTCTTAGTAACTGGTGCAGGTGGCTTCATTGGGCATCATCTAGTGTGCTTCCTCAAGCAGCGCGGCTACTATGTGCGTGGCGTAGACATTAAGTTGCCTGAATTTGCGCCCACCGTCGCTGATGAGTTCGAGCTGCTGGACTTGCGCCGCTGGGACAACTGCCTGCAAGCCACGCGCAATATGGATCATGTCTACGCGCTGGCCGCTGATATGGGCGGCATGGGCTTCATTTCTAGCAATCACGCGACGATATTGCACAACAATGCCCTGATCAATATGCATACGCTCGAAGCTGCACGAGTGAATGGCGTGACACGCTACCTCTATACCTCGTCGGCGTGCGTCTACCCAGAGTATCGTCAGCTAGAAACCAACATAGCCCCGCTCAAAGAAGAGGATGCCTTCCCCGCTCAGCCCCAAGATGCCTATGGCTGGGAGAAACTTGTTGCGGAGCAGGCGTGTCTCTACTATACTGAGCAGTACGGCATCGAGACGCGCATCGTGCGCTTTCACAACATCTTTGGCGAGCTGGGCACATGGACGGGCGGGCGCGAAAAAGCCCCTGCCGCTATGTGCCGCAAAGTGGCGATTGCCAAACTCACGGGCAACCCTGAAGTAGAAGTATGGGGCGACGGCGAACAGACCCGTTCGTTCTGCTACATTGATGATTGCCTTGCTGGGCTGTATCGCTTGATGCAATCTGACTATCGCTACCCACTCAACCTAGGGCAGGATCGTATGGTTACGATCAACCAACTTGCCCAGATCGTTGCCGAGATTGCAGGTATTTCGATTGTGCTGAAGCATGTACCGGGCCCACAAGGCGTGCGCGGGCGCAATTCGGACAACACGCGCCTGCGTGAGGTACTCGGCTGGGAGCCGCAGATTAGCCTAGAGGATGGGCTAGCCCGTACCTATGCGTGGATTGAGCAGCAGGTGCGCGAACAACTTCAGCAGCCGCACGCAACTCTGCTTGGAGTGGCCATGTAGCTCCAACTGCGGTTGCACCCCTGCTAGCATCAACTGAAATGTATAGGTATGTGGTAATAATTGCAGATAGTCCACTTTTTGGGTAGAATAAACAGAAGTGTAGTATTCCCAAAAGTTGGGGGAGGTATTGGCCTATGGCGCGATATATGATTACGGGCGGAGCCGGATTCTTGGGGATCAACTTGATCCGCTACCTCCTTCGCAAGGGGCATCAAGTTACCTCCCTAGACATTGCCCCATTTGATTATCCAGATGTTATCGGCAAAGTCTCGATCCACACTGGCGACATCCGTGATCGTGCTGCCGTCGAACGGGCGATGGCTCGCGTAGATATTGTGGTGCACACAGCTGCCGCACTGCCACTTTACCGAAAGGAGGATATTTTCTCGACCGATATTGACGGAACCCGCAATGTTCTTGATGTTGCTTGGCAGCACGGGGTGCAGCGGGTGATCCATATCTCCTCGACGGCAGTGTATGGCATTCCTGATCACCATCCCATCTATGAGGATGACAAACTGAGCGGCGTGGGGCCCTATGGCATTGCCAAGATTGAAGCCGAAAAGCTCTGCCTTGAATATCGCCAGAAAGGGCTGTGTGTGCCGATCCTGCGCCCTAAATCGTTCATCGGCCCAGAGCGGCTCGGTGTGTTCGCCCTGTTCTACGATTGGGCGATGACTGGGCACGGCTTCCCGATCATCGGCAGCGGCAAGAACTACTACCAGTACCTCGATGTGGATGATCTGTGTGATGCGATCTATCTCGTTGCCACGCTCGATAAGCACCGCGTCAACGATACCTTTAACATCGGGGCCAAAGAATATGGCACGGTTGCTGAGGATTTCCAAGCCGTCCTCGATTATGCGGGTTACGGCAAACGGGTTGTGCCCCTCCCGGCCATGCCGATGATCCTCGCTTTGCGCGTGCTCGAAGCGGTGGGCTTATCGCCGCTCTACAAGTGGGTTTACGAAACCGTCTCGAAGGACTCGTTCGTCTCGATTGAGAAAGCCGAGCAGGTGCTTGGCTTCCAGCCCAAGTATTCCAACCAACAAGCCCTGATCCGCAACTACCAATGGTATGTAGATCATATTGATGAGATCAAAGGCGCATCCGGTATCTCGCATCGGGTGCCGTGGAAGCAGGGCGCATTACGCTTTGCTAAAGCCTTTTTCTAGATCATTGAGGTAACGTGCATAAGCTCATGTAACGTACTAAAGCAGTAACAATTGGGATGCGAAGTTCTTTGCCTGAACTTCACCTTTATTCGCCTCCGTTCACTTCATTACTAATACAGGAGCGTCGAATGACTGTCTTTGCAACGCGGCGTTATGCCCGCCATCGCCCCTCTTATCAGGCTCCTGCAACCGCAGGATTAACGTCGGCCTCCGCCGTCGTCGCAGTGATCCCAGCTTACAACGAGGCCCGGCTGATCGGCAGTGTGGTACTGCGAGCTAAACGCGAATTTGATGCAGTGATTGTGGTGGATGATGGCTCCACCGATGATACTGCCCGAATTGCAAAAGCCGCCGGTGCGGTGCTGGTGCAACACCAAAGCAATTGCGGCAAAGGCGTAGCCATCAATACAGGCATCACGGCGGCTCTGCGCCAATTCAATCCAGAGGTGCTGGTGCTGCTCGATGGCGATGGGCAACACCGCCCCGAAGAAGCCAGAGCTGTGATTGCCCCGATCCTCGCGGGTGAAGCCGATATTGTGATTGGCTCGCGCTATCTTGCGCCTACAAGCAGCGTCCCACCGCATCGGGTCTGGGCCCACCGCGTTTTCAACTTCCTCACCAATTGTACTTCTGGCACGATAGTCACTGACTCGCAGAGTGGCTTTCGGGCGTTTTCGACTGCCGCGCTCGCTGCCCTCACCTTCTCGGCGCACGGCTTTGCCGTTGAATCGGAGATGCAATACCTCGCCCGTGATCATCAGCTCCGCGTTACGGAAGTGCCAATCACGATCCTCTACGATGACCCGCCCAAACGCCACGTCATTGCGCACGGCTTGCATGTGCTGAATGGTATTCTGCGCTTGATCGGGCAATACCGCCCGATGCTGTTCTTTGGTGTGTTCGGTCTGATCATCCTGCTCACTGGATTGCTGTGGGGTGGGGTAGTAGTGAAACTCTATACGCACACGCTTGAACTCGCTATCGGCTATGCCCTGATTAGTGCAATCCTTGTAATCATTGGTACGCTGTCGCTCTTCACTGGAATTATGCTACACTCAATCCGGGCAATGTTCCTCGAACATGCCCGCCACCATGAGGCTGATGAATAGTGAAGCAGCTGGAGTAAGGAGCGCAGGGCGCAATGGATTCACGGGCAATTGCAACAGCGATCCCCGGTGTGTGGGTGATCGAAACCGACTTCTTCCGCGACGAACGCGGCTTTTTCATCGAGAGCTATCACAGCCAACGCTTTCACGCGCTCGGCATCACGGCTACCTTTGTCCAAGATAACCACTCCCGTTCGCGGCAGAGCGTGTTGCGCGGCTTCCACTACCAAGATGCCCGCGCTCCTATGGCCAAGCTGGTGCGCTGCACTCGCGGCAGTATCCTTGATGTGGTCGTTGATCTGCGGGCCGGTTCACCGACCTTTGGTACGCATGTTGCGGTGGAGCTGAGCGAGGAGAATATGCACCAAGTGTATGTGCCGCACTGGTGTGGGCATGCTTTTCTGGCCCTCTCCGAGATCGCCGATGTACAGTACAAATGCAGTAGCTACTATACCCCAGAGGCCGAGGGTGTGGTGGCGTGGAACGACCCCGACATTGGCGTAGCGTGGGGCATTGCCACCCCGATCACCTCGCAGCGCGATCAGCGTGGGCAGAGCCTACGCACCTACCTTGAACGGCCCGCCTATACCTACACGGCTAGGGCGTGAGTGATGTGATTGCTCCCCCGACGGTGAGTGTGGTGATCGTGGCCTATCGGCACGGCCGCCACCTGCCCGCCTGCCTTGCCACGCTGCACCACGCCACAGGTATGCGCGATGCGGCGGTCGAAGTGATCCTTGTAGATAACAGTGCCGCCGAACATCCAGAGCCGCGCATAACGCGCCTTGCCCAGCACTACCCGCAGCTCTGCTACGTGGCTAGCCCGCGCAATCTTGGCTTTGCGGGCGGCTGCAATCTCGGCGCACAGCATGCGCGGGGGCAGTATCTGGTTTTTCTCAATCCCGATACGCTTGTCGCGGGCGGCTGGCTGCCGGCCCTGCTTGCGCCGCTCGCCAATCAGCCCGATGCTATCGGCAGCACGACTGCCCGCCTGTTGCTCGCCGCCGACCCGCAGCGCATCAATGCGTGTGGTAACGATCTGCACCTGACTGGGCTAACGCTGTGTCGTGGTCTGGGCAAGCCCGCCACCACATGGACGCGCCCCCATCCCGTGAGTGCCGTATCCGGCGCGGCGTGTGCCATCCGGCGCGATCTGTTTCTGCGGCTGGGCGGCTTCGATGGGCAGTTTTTTACCTACATGGAAGATACCGACCTCTCCCTGCGCGTGCGGCTGGCTGGCTACCAGTGTGTGTGTGTGCCTGCTGCCACTGTCTATCACGATTACAGCTTGCGCTTTGGCGCACGCAAAACCTACTACCAAGAACGCAACCGCGCCTTGCTGCTCCTCAAGCATCTGCACTGGCGCACGCTGTTGCTGCTTGCACCTGCGCTACTGCTTGCCGAAATCGTGACGTGGGGCTTTGTGCTGCTGCGTGAGCCACAGCGTTGGGAGAACAAGCTGCTTGCTTATGCATGGCTGGTGCGCCACTGGCGATACATCCGCACCGCTCGTCGCCACAGTGCCGCACTCCGGCGAGTGCCCGATGCCGCGCTGGTTGCCCGCCACCCGTGCCGTCTCGATCTGCGCCAGACGGGGGATACGCTCCTGATCCGCCTTGCCGAACGCCTGCTCAACCCGTGTTTCTGTGTGTGGCAACGGTTGACGCTACGCTTGCTCAAATGGTAAGCTGAAAGCCATGAAATCCACCCTCACCACCCTTCCCGATGCAGCCCTCCGCCGCACCCGCCTGCAACAGGCGATCTGGGCAACCAGCATCGTGCTGCTCGCCGTGCTGCTCGCACTCGGCTGGAAGAGCTGGCGCATCCTGCGCTCGGCCCAGATCGTGCAGCAACAGATGCAGCAGGTGCACTTTGCGGCCACCACGCCCGCCGCCCGCGACAGCCTGCGCCCACGCCTTGCAGCCCTCAGCGCAAGCACCCGCGCCCTGCACGCCGAAGCCCGCCCACTGTTGCCGCTGATGCACCTTGCCGGCTGGCTGCCCGGCATCGGTACAGATGTTGGGGCATTCCCGCATATCCTCACCACTGCCCTGTACCTGACGAGTGCCACCGATACCGCCGCCGATGCGCTGCTGCCGCTATTGCCCTTGATCGAAAACCCGCCCGCGCAGTGGGATGCAGCTACGCTCACGCAGGTGCAGAGCCAGCTTCACTCGTACCGCCCGCAATTGATCGTCGCGCAACGTGAGATGCAGCAAGCCCAGCAAGCATGGGCGCGGGTTCCCGTTGATCAGCTTTCGCCCGCGCTTCGCAGCCGCCTGCCACTGACACAGGTGCAGTTGGCCGTGCCCGCCCTCGATGTTGGCATTGGGCTAGCCCTCGCCAGCGACTCACTGGCAACCTCGCTCGCCCCGCTCTGGGCCGCATATGAGCAGCAGGGCGAACTGACCCCCGCGCTGGTGGGGCAGTTTGTGGCGAGCCGTCCACAGCTTCAGCAAGCCCGCACCGAGCTTGCCACTGCCTACGCCGCGTGGCAACACATCCCCTTTGCCGATCTGCCCCAAGATATGCAGCAGCGTATCGTGCAAGCCAATCCGGTCATTCGGATGCTCGATGCAGGCAGCGAGCTGATCCTCGCGGCCACGTATGTCGCCGAGCCGCTTGCGCCCGTGCTTAGCACGCCTGCCACAGGCATGCCTTTGCAGGGCGAGCAGCTGCGCCACATTCAGCAGCAGCGCGACGCAATCATGGCGGCACAGGCCACCTTCGCGGCGGCAGCGCAGCAGTGGCAAGCCGTGCCATTTACGCTGCTGCCAGAGCCACTGCAACAGGCCGTCGAGCCGATCAATGCCAATCTGCCGCTCGCCCGGACTGCGCTACAGGTGCTGCCCGTGTTGCCGGAGCTACTCGGCACTGATGCCCCGCGCACCTACCTGCTCCTGCTGCAAAACCCCGATGAGCTACGCCCGACCGGGGGCTTCATCTCGGCTGCGGGCACGCTCACGCTGGAGGCAGGGCGCATCACCGCGCTAGCTGTGCGCGACTCGACGCTCTTTGATGACTACACCGCTGGTGATTACCCGCTCACGCCGGAGCCACTGCGCCGCTACATGGGGCTGTATCTACTGGTCCTGCGTGACTCCAACTGGTCGCCCGACTTTCCGCAGAGTGCGGCGACGGCCCGCGATTTGTACACTATGACCCAACGCCGTCCACTGGATGGCGTGATCGCCCTCACCCCTACCACGATTGAGCAACTGGTTGGGGCACTGGGCCCGCTCCCGCTCAGCGACACCGACACAATCTTGACGGCGGAGACGATTGTGCCGTATATGCGCGAGGCGTGGAACCCGACGGAAGCAATCAATGCCGAGTGGAACCAGCGCAAAACGACGTACCTAGAGCGGCTGGCCCAAGCCCTTCGCACCCGCCTCGATCAGGGCCTTGCCCGCGATCACATCCAGCCCCTTGCCGAGAGCCTGATCGAATCGCTTGAAACCCGCCACCTGCTGCTTGCCGTAGATCAGCCGGAAGCCGCCGCCCTGTTTGCCGAGCGGGGCTGGGATGGGGCAGTAGCTCCACGTGGGCAGGACTATGTGCAGGTGGTAGATGCCAATGTCGGCTACAACAAAGTCAATGCGGTGATTGGGCAAGAGCTAGATTACACCGTAGACCTCCGTGACCCCGCCGCCCCGATGGCGACGCTTACGGTGCGCTACACCAATACCAACCCGCCTGTGCCGCCCGATCAGCCGCCGTGTCGGATGCAGATCGTCTTTCTCGAAGGCGATTACCGCGATATGTTTGCGGGCTGCTACTGGAACTATCTGCGCGTGTTGGTTCCTGTAGGCAGCCAACTTGCAGCGAGCCAGACCCACCCCACCCCAGCCTCGTGGCTGCTCCGCGATGAGCCGGATGATGGGGCGGTGCAGGTGCAGGCGGGCCCAGCTGATACGCTTGAGTTGGACACGCTGCTGGTTGTGCCCCAAGGCGAACAGCGCAGCGTAACGTTTGCCTATCGCTTGCCCGCCACCGTCGTGCAGCCCCACGCCGCCGGACAGCACTATCAATTGGTATGGCAGAAGCAATCGGGACGCGAGCCAATCCCCGCTACAATCACGCTGTACCTGCCGGATCGGGCGCAGGTGGTGCATAGTAGCCCGGCCCTCACCCCGCAAGCGGATGGGAGCTACCGCCTCAGCACTGATCTGGCCCGCGATGTTACGCTTGATCTGGTATTTGCCCCATGAGGATGATCTGATGCGGATTGGCTACCTGACATACGGGCTAGATCGCAACCCGACGGGCATTGCCCGCTACGTGCAGGAACTTCTGCCTGCGCTTGCTGCCCAGAGCCAGCATGAGTGGGTGCTGCTCACCACTGAGCAACACGATCCGCACGGGCTGTGGCAGCACTACGAACGCTATGCCCTGCACGGCTGCCACCTGTTGCCCATGCTGCTCACGGTGGGGCAGATACAGCTGGGGCAACTTGCCCGGCAGGCGCGGCTTGATCTGGTGTATGATCCGAACGGGATTGCCCCCTTTGCAGGCTTGCCGGACGCTCTGCCGCGTGTGGTCACCATTCACGATGCGGCCCCGCT
>CALCJV010000069.1 GCA_937967405.1 uncultured Chloroflexales bacterium
CCCAATCACATCCACCGCACACCCCAATAGATCTGCTAGCTCAAGCTGCAACTCAATCCCACCCCACGGCGACAAGTGCCCATACTCCCACCGCACCAGTAGGTCAATATCGCTGGTCGCCGTGGCGGTTCCGCGCACCACTGAGCCAAAGACGCGCACATTCGCTGCGCCGTGCTGATGGGCGAGGCGCAGGATCGCGTCCCGCTTGGCGAGCAACCGCGCTGCCAGCGGTGAAGGATCAAGCGTTAATTGAGCGGGTAATTCTGATGACATCGTGTTCCGTCCCTATCGCTCAGAGCTGCGCCCACGCTTCGCGGCTGATGCCCGCCTGCCGCAGCAGCGCAAGGTGCGTGTGAGCGGCCTGCGGCGTGGTATCCGTATCGCCAGTCAACAGCATCACACCTCGCGCTCATCGCGCCACAAATCATCGGTTGAGACCCCAAAATAGTCGGCTACCTTGAGGACAAACTCGGCGATCGGCTTTTGTTTCCTCGTTTCAATCTGGCTCATGTAGCTGCCATTGGCATAGCCAAGAGCTAAGCCGAGCTTGATTTGTGACAAGCCACGCCGCAGCCGCAGCGTGCGGAGCTTTTGCCCTAGTCGTTCAAGTGCCATAGTACGTCATCCTGACATGAGCCGCGTGGCGTGGCAAGTTTTGATTGAAAGGCAATGCCTTTTAGTTAAAGTCCGAACATCATATCGGTTCAATCATGGTCATAGTACCACATCCCCCCGATTGGCGGCGGGGCGGCAGTGGCACA
The DNA here is from genome assembly GCA_937967405.1 of uncultured Chloroflexales bacterium. GTDB lineage: Bacteria > Chloroflexota > Chloroflexia > Chloroflexales > Chloroflexaceae > JAAUTZ01. The sequence goes on from CALCJV010000069.1 coordinate 762, forward strand.
CCCTGCCCCCTAACACCTGCCACCCGAAAGGAGCAGCCTATCACCTACCCCCCGCCCCCTGCCCCCTGCCCCCCGCCCCCTGCCACCTGATACCTGCAATTTGCCGCTTGACAGCTCGCCCAATCTTTGCTATAAAGATATTCAAGGATTTTCAAAGATATAAAAAGATGATTTATCGTGCGTGGCTGTATCTGAAAAGCTCGGACAGCCTCTAACATTCCCAGAAAGGAGTGACCCTATGCCCAACAATGTCGGGGTTCCAGAACGGATCGTGCTTTTTGGCGTGTTCCTCGGCCTACTCGGTGCCTCTGTCGCCCTGTTCATCAGCCAGCTTGCTTACCCCCAGACCATCCTTGTTGCGGGGCTGCTGTTGGATCGCCTCAGTGCCGTCATTGCCCTGCTCGTCGCCAGTGTCGGTACTATCGTCTTTCGCTTCTCAGTGCGCTATCTTGATGGCGAGCCACACCAGCCAGCCTTCCTGCGCTGGCTGACGGGCACCGTCGTTGCCGCCTACACGATGATGCTTGCCACCAACCTGATCCTGCTCTTTGGGGCATGGCTGCTGACCAGCATTGGCTTGCACCAGCTCCTCACCTTCTACCAGCACCGCCCGCAAGCGCACCGCCCCGCCCGCAAGAAGTTCCTGATCAGTCGGCTTGGCGATGTGGCCCTGCTCACCGCCTTGATCTTGATCTGGAACCAATGGCAAACGCTCAGCCTGCACACCTTTCTGGAGCAGCTCAACCAGCCAACGCCATGGGATTTTGCCCCCACGGCTGTCGCGCTGCTCATCACCATTGCCGCGCTCACCAAATCGGCCCAGTTCCCCTTCCATAGCTGGCTGCCCGAAACGATGGAAGCTCCCACACCCGTCTCAGCCTTGATGCACGCGGGCATCATCAATGCCGGTGGGGTGTTACTGCTCCGCTTTGCCCCACTGCTCGTCAGTGTGCCACTGGCTCTGTTCAATCTTGCCCTCGTCGGCACATTGACGGTGCTGATCGGCATGCTGGCCATGTGGGCCCAAACCAACGTCAAACGCTCGCTCGCGTGGTCAACCGTCAGCCAGATGGGTTTTATGATGATCCAGATCGGCGTGGCCGCCTTTCCGGCGGCGGTGTTGCACATCATTGGGCACGGCTTCTACAAAGCGTGGGCGTTTCTCCGCACGGGTGGCCTGCCTGCCCCCGCTCCCAAACCGGCTCCGCTGGCACTCCCTACGGCCCTGCTCCTGCTCCTGATCGGGACGCTGGTGGCCCTCCCCGCGATGTACATCGCCACCTTGATCACCGGCTTTGATCCGTTCCAATCGCCCGGCAAGCTGGCTCTCAGTGCGATTGTGGCACTCGGCATGGGGCACGTCTGGGTAGCATTCTTCCGCGCCCGCCCGCAGACGAGCGTGGTGCAGCCCGCACTGGGCGCACTGCTCAGCACTGCGCTCGGCACGTTGCTCGCCTTCGGCCTGTATCAAGCAGCCGAGGTCTACCTCCAGCCCGTCTATGGCCCCCTCAGCGTCAGTGCAACCCCCTTGACCTATGCGGCCGCGATCATGCCCGTCCTAGCGATCCTGCTGCTGTCCATCCTCGCCATCGCCTTGCCCCAGATTGCCAGCACCGCTACCGGACGACGCTTCTACCTGCATGCCCTGCACGGCTTCTACATCGGAGCCTACGCCGACAAGCTGGTTGAGTCTGTCTGGCGCGAGCAGCCCGCACCCCAAGAAACCGGCGTGAGCGTGCGCCGCACCGCTCCGTAGTGCGAGGTCACGCCGCAAGCGCACGTAGCTCACGCAAATCACGCTGGACTATAGCCAATCCATGCGCCGCGCTCACGCCGCGGTGCCCCAAGCACTCTATAAGAGAAAGGATGATGCCTTATGTTTCACGAGCCTGCACCCATGACAATGACCCCCACCAGCAGCACACCGCCCGCCGCGCCGTCGGTATCGCCGCAGCTGCGCGAGATGCTTGCCGCCGTATGTGCGCGGATCCCGCCACTCTGGGATTTGGAGAACTATGTCGCGGTCAATCCGTTTCTCGGCTTTGCCCACCAGCCGGTGCCGCACGCCATGCGGATCATCAATGATGGGCTAGGCGCACACGTCCTGCCGCAGCTCGCCTACTATCGCCATCAGTGGCAGACCGGCCGATTGACCCGCGCCGACGTGACGCAGGCGGCGGCACGGCACGGAGCTGATGCCCACCTGTTGGTATCCATCTTGGACGGCACTGCGCCAATGCCCACCCGCCCGGCACAGCCGGTCTTGCTGCTCACCGAGCAGCGCGATCTGCACGATGGCACGTCGCTGGCCGCTCTCTGGCGGACGCACGTAACCCAGTGGTGTGCGGTGCATATCCCCACCGACGGCCGCACGCCGTGGGGGGGGACAGCCCAAGCCAGCCTGTATACGGCATGGCGCACCACCGCCTCTGCGGATCGCACACTGACAATTGCAGGCGTGCGTGATTGGCGCGGCTGGGTGCAGCAGCTGCCCAGTGATCCGGCCACCACCATTGCGGAGCTGCTGCGGCAGGCGGCGGTGGCTCCCGCCCACCACGAAGCCTACCTGTATCGCCTCCTTGGGGGGGTGTTGGGCTGGGCCTCGTTCCTGCGCCGCGCCACATGGCAACAGTCCGGCGCAACGGGCATGCTGGCCGATCTCCTCGCCATCGCTATCAGTACCGATGTGGCTCTCGCCACGCGCACAGCACGTCCGGCCGTGCCCCGCCCAGCACCGCGGCAGCCGGTGCAAATCGAGGACGAAGCCATCCGCCTGATCTTACAGGATGCGCTAGAAGATAGCTACCTGCGCCAATCCCTCCACGAGTTTGCACCGCCGCCCACCACGCCGGCCCCACGCCCCGCCGTACAAGCCTTTTTCTGCATTGATGTGCGTTCGGAACTCATCCGCCGCCATCTCGAAGCGGTAGCCCCTGCGGTAACGACGCACGGCTTTGCGGGTTTCTTCGGAGTCAGTGTCAACTGGCACGCAGATGGTCACGGCACTGCCCGCTGCCCAGTGCTGTTGCAGCCAAGTGTCCAGATTCGCTCGCAGGGGCAGCCACGCAACACGAATCAGAAACTGCTCCAAGAGGTGCTGAAAGCTCCCGGCACCGGCTTCACCTTCGTCGAGACACTGGGCTTGGGGTATGGGCTGAGCTTGCTCGGCGATGCGCTGCGCTGGATCCAAGCGGCCCGCCCCGATGAAGGTACTGCGCCCTTTACGCTGGAACCCCATCCCAACGGGCAAGGGATGGCCCTTGCAGATCGGATTGCGGCGGGCGCGGCGATCCTCAAGAATATGGGCTTGCGCGAGACGTTCGGGCGGATCGTGCTGCTGTGTGGGCACGGGAGCACGAGTGAAAACAATCCGCACGCGGCCGGCTTGGATTGTGGCGCATGTGGTGGCCACAGTGGGGCGATCAATGCCCGCATCGCCGCGGCCATTCTCAATGACCCCGCGGTGCGGCAGGGGCTAGCGGCTCAGGGCTGGAGCATTCCCAACGATACCGTGTTTGTGCCAGCCATGCACGACACGACCTGCGATACGGTGACGCTGTATGATCTGACGGGCGTGCCCGCGAGCCACCAGCACGATCTGCGCCAGCTTCAGCAGTGGCTCGATCAGGCGGGGGCCGGAGTGCGCTGCGAACGGGCGGCGAGTTTGGGCATTGGCGATCAGCCGCGCCAGCATCGGGATCGGCTGATCCAGCACAAAGCCCGCGATTGGTCGGAAGTGCGCCCCGAATGGGCCTTGGCTCGCAACGCCGCCTTTATTGCCGCCCGCCGCGAGCGCACGCGCACGTTGAATCTAGCCGGACGCACGTTCCTGCACGATTACGATTGGCGCACTGATCCGGATCGCTCGATTTTGGGCTTGATCTTGAATGCCCCGATGGTCGTGGCTTCGTGGATCAATCTGCAATATTTTGCCTCGACAGTAGACAATGAGCAGTTCGGCTGTGGCACCAAAGCTCTGCACAACCGGATTGGTGCAGTGGGCGTGGTGCTGGGCAATGGCGGCGATCTCGGCACCGGCTTGGCTCTGCAATCGGTGCAAGCAGCCGATGGTCGTTGGTATCACGAGCCGCTCCGGTTGCAGGTGATCGTGGAAGCTCCCCCAGCGCAGATTGATTCGGTGCTGGCAGCTAGCCCGGCAGTGCTTGATCTGATTGGCAATGGCTGGGTACGGTTGTTTGCGCTTGACCCCGATAGCACCACGCTGTGGCACTGGCAGCGGGATGGCTGGCAGGTGCGCTAGCACCCCGCCCCACCATGCGCGGAGGGCCCGCCAGCCGAGCGGCTCCTCCGCTTTCGACAAATCACTGGCTTTTCGGTATACTGGGCATGAGGAACACAATGCGCTGTCAACCTCTATGGATAGTCAGGCAACCTGCCGTGAATCCGTTTCACAATCGTAAGCCGATCCTTGATCCTGCTGGGTTCTACGGGCGCGAACGCGAGGTGCAGCAGATCGCGGGGCGACTGGCGAACCAGCCCCCGCAGTGCTGTGCGGTGGTGGGCTTGCCCCGCACCGGCAAAACCTCGCTGCTCTACTACCTGCACCACCACGCCCTGCGACCGCCGCACGAGCGGCTCCGTGAGCTACAGGGGTATGCCCAGATTCTGCCCGTGTACGTCAATCTTGGCCCCTATCAGGCACTGGGCCCGTTGCACACGCACGGCGCACGCTACTTTTGGCATGATCTTGCGCTGGCACTGGCACAGGCACTGGCCACACCGACTGAACCACTGACGTTGCCGCCTATGCAACATGACCATAGTGATGCGGGTGCATTGGATTATGTCCATGCACTGCGCTATCATGTTGCCGACCTAATTCGCACCTGCCCTGCTGAACTGGTGCTGTTGCTGCTCGATAATGCCGAAGCGATGACCACGCTGCCGCATCTCGTCGGCAGTCTGCTACGCACGCTCACCCAAGACCCTGCGCTGGGCAATCGGCTGGCCTATGTTGCCACCAGCCATGTGCCCCTGCACCTGCTCTCCGATCCGGCGACATTGCCTGTGCCCTCCTCGTTGTGGAGCCTGTTTAGCGAGCCAGTTTATCTCGGCCAGCTGGAGCCAGCCGCCGCGCAGGCCCTCTTGCACCAAGCCAGCTCGGCCACCGCGCATGCATCATTGCACCCGCCGCATCCGTTTTCGCCGCACGACGAGCAGCAGCTGGTGCGCCTTGCTAGCCGCCACCCCGATCTCCTCACCCTCGCGGGTGCGCTGTTGTATGACCAGCACTTGGCGGGCACGGCTCCGCGCCATCCTGCGGACTGGGCCACGTTTGAGCAGCAGCTCTTGGAAGTCGCTATGCCCACGCTGCAAGCGACGTGGCAAGCGGTGCAGCATGTGCCTCACGCGCCCGCGCTGCTGCATCAGCTTGCCCACCAGCCGCACCTGCCACTTGAGCCGGAGTTGGGCCATGTGCTCCCGTTGCTCGCTCGCTATGGCGTGATCGAACTGGACGCACAGGGGAGCGGGCACATCAGTGCGGCGGTGCTGCGCCGCTTTATCCGTGAACAGCCTCGCCCCCCCGATCCGCTCCCACTCCCCACGCTGCCCGTGCCGGTTGCCCCTGCCGCTCCGCCCCCGCCGCTTGCCCTGACAGCGGATGGCTTGCCACCGGCTTTTACCCACCTCGAAGCCGAAGTGTATGCGTTTCTCGCCCAGCACGCGGGGGAAGTGTGTGCCCGCGAGCAGATCAAGCATGCCATCTGGCCAACCGACCCGCCGTCGGATAGTGCTCTGCAAAAGCTGATTGAGCGCATCCGCGAGAAGATTGAGCCAGACCCGAAGCACCCGCGCCGCTTGATTGCGGTGCGCGGGCAGGGCTACATCCTCTACCCCGACACGCCCGCCGCGTAGCCCGCCGCCCGCGCCCCCTTCGTGCTCTTCGTGCTCTTCGTGGTATGTGTTCCTGCCCTGCCACCCCATTCTTGTGGTACAATCATCCCCATACGGCATTGACCTACCCACGCACACGGGAGGTGCTGCATGGCTCTTGACCCTGATACCAAACTCGCTGCCTGCAAGCTCATGCTTGCCGCTGGCGCAACCTACATCGGCATTGGCCTCGGCACGGCCGTGCTCGGCGCGGTAGCCGCCCCTACGATTGCTAATCTGGGGTCCGATCTGGTCTCTGACCTCACCCAATCGCGCCTACGCACGTGGCGTGAGAGCTGGTATACCACCTGTAGCGACCTCAACCACGACATTCACAAGGGTTTGGCAAGCACCTTCCCCCACGCCCTCAAGGCGGTGCGCGATGCGTGGTCGGCCATCCCGAACCATTCCCTGCTCACCGGCCAACTGAGCCTCGATGCCTTGAAGCGCAATCTCGATCAGCTGGCCAACGATGCCGCGTCGCTTTTCAAGTCCCCGTCCAGCTGGATGGATGCCCAGTTCGCCGGTCATCCGGAGCAGATCGTCGCGGACACCTTCGCAAGCCATCTGGGGCGGTATTTGAATGAGGAAGCAGCTGCCGTGCTGGGGCCGCAACTGCTGCGCGCGTGGCAGCAACGCTTTGTAGAGTATCTCAAAAGTGAGCGCGGCACGGCGGCGTGGCGGGCGTGTCAAATGCAAGCGAC
>CALCJV010000070.1 GCA_937967405.1 uncultured Chloroflexales bacterium
CGGGTCTTTCGCATTCGTTCGCTAGACCAGATGGTGGATGAGACGGATCGACTTGCGCGGGCGTATGCCGAAGGTGATCTGCACAAGTGGGTCAAGAGTGATACCAGTGCGCCGTTCAAGGTGCGCCTGCTGATGCGCCAATTGGAACGCCTGACGGCTGCCCTGCGCGAGATTGCCACTGAGCAGGGCTGGCAGTATGAGGATGAGTGAGCGCGTGATCACAGCTCGCCCGTCACTCGTCACCGGTTACGTACTGTGGAAATCGGTGAAGCCATCCTGTGCCAAGCGGGCCTGCATGCGCTCCAAGCGGGTTGCGCTCTGTGGCAGGGGCAGCAACGGCGTGCCATCTGGCCCAGCTTGGGCTGTGCCGGCACAGATGGTCTGCATCGCCTGCAAGCCGCTCCGCAGGCGGGGGCTATCCATCCCCCGCATACGCGGCAAGAGCTTCTGCATCACCTGCTGATCAAGCGCGGCAGCCGCACTGAGCACGCCTTCCGCTTGCTGCACATAGCGCACCACATCTGTGAGCGTGCGGTAGCCGGGCGGGTGGCCCGCCGCGTCCATCGCCTGCACCAAGTGGCATAGCGTCGTCCAGACCGGTGCAGCAACGGGGATGGTCAGGCGGGCCCGGAAGCGATCCAGATCAAGCTCGGCTAGCTCGATCAGATTGGCCCGATCTAGCAACCGATCTGTAAGCGGGTAGGTACTCTCGTCGTTGTTCACCGTGCCCGTAAAGAAGAGATTGTACGGCAAGCGTAGCGGTGTGTGCAGTAGCTCGCCACCGAGCATAGGCACACTTGCGGCGGGCAGGCTCAAGTCAAGCAGGTGATCGCTGGTCTCCATTGCCGAGAGGATTGGCGCAAGGTAGTATTCGGGGCGGGCAAGGTTCAGTTCATCTAAGCAGACAAAGTAGGGCTGCAACGGATCGGCTTGCGCTTGCAGCAGAAACCGCAACAATGGTGTAGGGTGGTACACATCGGTGATGGCATTGTAGTAGCCGAGCAGGTCGCGGGCGTTGTGCCAATCTGGTTGCACAGCCACCAACAGGTAGTATGGGTTCACCTGCGTTGGATCGTTGATCCCGTGCATGGCATCGGCATACAGGCGGGTCAGGCGGGTTTTGCCCATGCCACTGATGCCACTCAGGATCACGAGTGGGCGCGTCTGGAGGGCGATATGATAGGCGTGCAAGGTGTCGGTGGGGTAGGTGTAGCCGTGCGCTTGAATCCGTGTGACCAGTTCATCAACAGAGGGGGCGGGCTGTCGCTCTATGGCATATGCAACCCGTTGCTCGCGCAAGGTGGCGGGGGCATTGGCAATGCCCTCTTCAGCTAGTTCCATCAGGCTCTCGTGCAGGGGCAGCAGCAGCAATACATCTTCGACTAGCTGCGCCCCCAGATCGGGCGGGGGGCTGTGCCATGCATAGCGAAAGCCGGCCCACAGATTGCCCGCGTTGCGCTGGGCAAGGTACTGCTCAATCCAGCGTGGCGCGGCGGGCGTAGTGGCGGCGGGCGGCAGGCTCGGCGCACCACTGAAGCGAACTTGTCCGCGTGTGCCTATCGCTTCTACTATCGGCAGCCACAGCTGTGGGCTAGCTTGCCAGAGCGCGTGCAAGCTGGGCTTGCGTGCGCTCCGCACCTGTAGTCCAACGAGCACCGCCTGCTCCCTGCCACTAATGCTGATCAGGATGCCTGCGCCGCGTGGGGGGCGGTCAAACGCAACGTAGTACTCATCAATCGGGGCACGCTGGTGTCCCCGATTGATAAAGCGTTGGTTCTTGTAGCTAGTCTCGTAACTCAGCCAAATGCGCGGATATGCCTGCCCAGCTTGCTGCTCGATCCGCGCAGCGAGAGCCGCCAACCAACCGTGTACGTGCTGCTGCACGGCATGCCAACGCTCGCTCACACCCGGCACGCGAAAGGCGGCACGGGCGGCGGCGGGCAGCGTGGTCAGGTCTGGTGGGGTAGGCGCAGGATGGGTTGACTGGTCGTGTTGATCGCTCATTACCGCGCATTATAGCACCGATCCCCGCGACCGCAATGCGGCGATGCCGCGCACCAGCACCGCCCCCGCCAGAAAAGCCCACAGGCCCCACACGCCGACCCGCCCCAACTGCTCCTGTGAGGCTCGCGGGTGCAGCAGCGCGGCAAATTCACGCGGCGGCTCGGCATAAGCGCGGCAGATTGTGGCGGGCGGGTGCGAGCGCAGGCAGCGCAGCAGCGGCATATTGAGCACTGCCCCCAGCAAGCAGTAGCCGCGCACCGCCTGCCGCCAGCGCAGGAACCAGCGATCTGTGGTAGCGGGGGCGACCCGCAGTGTGAACGGGATCAGCAGGCGGGCAGCGATGCCCGTCAGAAATGCGCTGCGCCGCTCACCCGCCAGCAGGTATACCGTGACCATCAAGAGGCTAGAGCTACGCCAGTAGGCAAGCAGGGTGGGCAGTTGTTCGCGGTGGCGCGTGAATGCCCGTATCAGCAGCACAAGCGGAGCCAGCACGGTGAGCAGCACCGCCGCCACGAAATCGAGGCGCACCAGCCCGCGCAGCCACGTTGGGATGGGGTGTTCGTCTGTCATAGTTGGCATAATTGCTCCTTCCGGTCGCTGTGCGGCGGCTGTCGCTAGGTGATGAAGAAAAAGCCCAGCGCAGCAATCACATACACCGCGAGTAGTTGTGCGCCTTCAAGCCAGTTGCTTTCGCCATCGAGCGAGATCAGGTTGGCCAGCAGCACGGCGAGGAACAGGATCACAATCTCGAACGGATTGAAGAATAGATCCATCTGCTGCCCCAACAGCACCCCCACAAAGACCAGTATAGGTGCAACAAACAGCGCGATCTGCTGGCTAGAGCCGAGTGAAATTGCCAGCGACAGATCCATTTGGTTCTTGGCCGCAGCTTGCACCCCGACAATATGCTCAGCCACATTACCCACCAGCGGGATAATGATGATGCCGATGACGACTTCGCTTAACCCGAACTCTTCTGCAACCGGCTCAACTGCACCGACCAGAAACTCGCTCAGAAAGACGATGCCCAGCGTCGCAGCGGCAAGTACTCCTCCCGCAACCGGGATGCTCCATTTGGGCGTGTGCGCCGGAGTGGCAGAGCCTGCATCGCCCGTATCACCATGCCCGTGCCCCGCTTGTAGGCGGTATTCGGGCTGGGTAAAGCTGAACACAAGGCTCAATACATACATCAAGATCAGCACCCCCGCCACCCCAAGACTGAAGGCCGCTAGGGCTGGATCATCTACGGTTGTATTGAATATGTCGAGGGTATTCGTTTGCACTTCGCGCAGTAGCTCAAACAGGGTGGGCACAAGTAGCCCAATAATAGCGAGGGTCATCATCGCCGCCGATACGCCGGCGGTACGGATGTTAAACTTTTGCAAGCCGTGACGCAGGCCACCAAGCAGCAGGCTGGCCCCCAGAATCAGCAGCAAGTTCCCAATGATCGAACCCGTCAGCGAGGCTTTGACGAGCGCGATGCGCCCCTGACTCAGGGCGACAATTGAAATGATCAGTTCGGCGGCATTGCCCAGCGTGGCATTCAGCAAACCGCCGATCTGGGGGCCAGTGTGCAGAGCCAGTTCTTCGGTTGCTTCACCCAGTAAGCCAGCCAGTGGAATCAACGCAAGGCACGAGAAGGTGAAAATCAGCAACGGATTGTGCAACACAAACTCAGCCACGAATGCCAATGGGAGAAACACCAACATCAACCGCAGCCAGTTCATCCAAGGTTACCTTTCTGCACGGTCTAAGCCTACAGGCGTAGTGTAGTCACAATAGACGATGAGTTCGGCATGGGTATATACATTATGCGCTGATTATAGCACAGGCGCGGTCAGTCTCCATTCAGGGCAGGCTGTGGTAAGATATAAAGGTAGTGGAAAACGCGGTGGCTGAACCTACGCGCCACCCACATCTGCTTGTTGCCGAATAGGAGCGCACGCCAGTGACGTTTACCGGCTTCTCAACGGAAGGGTTAGTCAGTCTGCCGCCGGAATGGTTCACGCAGGTTCTACCCGCGATTGTGTTGCCGAGCGAGCTAAAGGTAACGTTACACACGTTTTATCGGCTAAGCCAGCAACGGGGCACGCCGCGCCGGATTAGCTGGGAGATGCTCGTGCAGGATTCCCTGCTGCTGCAAGGTCTCCGCAATCTCTCGAAGGTGCGCCCACCCACTGACCTTTTGGCCGAGGGGTTGGATGCAGCGGTGCAGCGCACCACGCTACTGCATGTGCCGCTTGCGGATGCAGGTCGGGTAGTCAATTGGTATGTCGTGCATACGGCGGCGAATCGGGCGTGGGTCGAACAGCTGCGGCTAGGGCAACAAGTGCGCCTTGCTGAGCCAGATATGGTTGCGTCACCGCCACTGAACATGGTGCAATTGTATGAGCAGAATATTGGCGTAGTTACGCCGTTATTAGTAGATGAACTGCGAGCGGCCGAAGAACGCTACCCTGCCGCATGGATTGAAGCAGCGATCCGCGAGGCAGTGCGTGCGAATGCTCGTTCGTGGCGGTATATCCAGAAAGTGCTGGAAAGGTGGTATGCCAATGGACAACCGATCCAATCTGCGTCGGATCAACCTCAACGATCTGGAATTGACGTGGAACGCTACATCAGCGGAGCCTACGGGCACCTCTTCCGCCAATCCGCAGCTGCCAGCGAGGGAGCCGAGCCAGCCGAGCCAGCCGATCAGCAGCCTCGTGCGTAATGGCAATGGCGCACATCAGTTGCCTAATGAGCACCACTATCAGCCTAGCTCGCCACCCGTCGCCAATGGCAACGGCAATGCGCTTGGGGCAGCCCCCGCGCCAAGCGCATCCGCTGCACTAGATGCGGTCTCCCCACCGGAGCCTGACCCTTTCACCGTTGCCCCCACCGTCTGCCCGATCTGTGGGGGAGTCGGCTACTACCTGTATGATGTGCCAGTTGGTGATCCTAACTTTGGCGTACTCATGACCTGTAGCTGCAAGCAGACGGGCAAGGACCGGCGGGCTGCGTATGATCGCTTGCGGATCAGTAACCTTGATGTGTTTGCTGATAAAACCTTCGAAACCTTCGATCCGCGCGTGCCCGGCACGGCCGATGCGTATCAGGCTGCATTGGCCTACACCCAGACGTTTCAAGGCTGGTTGGTGCTGTTTGGCAACTGTGGCTGTGGCAAAACCCACCTTGCCGCTGCGATTGGCAACTGTGCGCTGCAACGTGACATGCCCGTGATCTTCACCGTTGTGCCTGACTTGCTCGATCATCTGCGGAGTACGTTTAGCCCAAACAGCGATGTTGCCTATGATGAACGCTTCGAGACAATTCGCAGTGTCCCCTTGCTGATCCTTGATGACCTCGGCACCGAGAATACCACCGCGTGGGCCCGCGAGAAGCTGTTCCAGATCATCAATCATCGGTACAATCACCGTTTGTCTACGATCATTACGCTCAACCGCAAGCTAGAGGAGATTGATCCGCGCATCGTGTCGCGCATATCCGATCTGAGCTTGCACGATGGGATTGTCTCTATGTCAGCTGCCGATTACCGTCAGCACAGAGGGCGTGGCTCACGCCGTCGCCGCATTTAATACGCTCGGCTGCTCGGATTCGTTAACCCTTGAAACGAAAGTACCCTAACATGGTTCGCCACTATCTATCAGTGACAGATTTCACGGCAGCGGAAACGCTGGTGCTCTTGCAACGGGCCCATACCCTCAAAGCTGCGTGGCACGCTCAACAGCAGCAGGAGTTCCCCTTGCGCGGGCAAACCCTTGCGCTGGTGTTTGAAAAACCCTCGCTCCGCACGCGGGTGGCCTTTGAAGCAGGAATGACTCAGCTCGGTGGCCACGCGAGCTACCTCGCCGCGAATGATATTGATATGGGCGGGCGCGAAAGTGTTGCCGATGTTGCCCGCAACTTGAGCCGATGGGTTCAGGCGATTGCGGCGCGGGTCTTCAAGCACCAGACAATTCTGCAACTGGCCTGCTTTGCCAGTGTGCCAGTCATTAATGCGCTCTCTGATGTGGAACATCCGTGCCAAGCCCTAGCGGATATGCTGACCCTATATGAGCATCGCCCAGCCCTACACACTACAACGCTGGCCTATGTTGGTGATGGCAACAACGTCTGTCACTCACTGATGCTGATTGGTGCGCTGCTAGGGGTGCAGGTGCGGGTGGCGTGTCCGCCCGATTACCGCCCGCACCCAGATGTGGTGGAGCAGGCCCAACAATTCGCGGCGGCACACGGGCAACAGCTCAGCATCACGGCGGTGCCCGAAGAAGCGGTTGCGGGAGCTGATGCCGTCTACACTGATGTATGGGCCTCGATGGGCCAAGAACATGAAGCCGCCCGCCGCCGCCCCGTTTTTGCAGCTTATCAAGTCAATCAACCGTTGCTCCGTCACGCTCGCCCTGATGCGCTGGTGATGCACTGCCTGCCGGCCCATCGCGGCGAGGAGATTACTGCTGAGGTGATTGATGGGCCGCAGTCGGTAGTGTTTGAGCAAGCAGAGAATCGCCTACACGTGCAGAAAGCCCTGCTTCTCACGCTGCTCGAATTGGCAGCTGCATCCCAATCATCTCACTAATATGCTACACTATAAAGAACTAAGCAGTCGAAGGCAGCAGATCGAGCGTGATACGGGAGAACCCAACCTATGGCTGGAAATCGTGCAATTTATACACGGGCAATGGAACAGCACCGCGAAGCGGCACGGGCAAACAAGTGGGATGAGGCCCTGAAGCATGCGGCCCGTGCAATGCAGGAGTTTCCCCAAGATACCGATGCACGGGTGGCGGTGGCCGTTGCCCTGTTCCACTCCAATCGGCTCCCGCAAGCCTTGCAGATGTTCTCCGAGTTGCGGGCTGCTGATCCCCAGAATGAGCTGTTTATCGGCTATCTTGCCCGCACCCACGAAAAGCAGGGAGACCGTGATACGGCCATTGAAGCCTATCGCACGTTACTGAGCCTGTATCAAGGTAAGGGGGCCGTGGCCCAAGTGATTGAGACGCTGCGGGCGATCCTGAAACTACGCCCAGAGCTGGATGCCGACCGCGAGCAGCTGGCCCAAGCCTTGCTCGATGCCCGCCAGCCCCAGCAGGCCCTGCGTGAACTGGTGACGCTGGCCCAACGTTATCAGGCACAGGGGCGACTTGATCAAGCTGTTACCTATGCGGAACGGGCCCTGAAGCTCGATCCAAACAACCGTGAATTAAAAGAACTGCTTATGCACCTGCGCGAAGCCCAAGCAGCGGGAACCGATGGGCCTGCAACCGGTGGCAGTGCTCCCGCTCCCACCGCTCCCGAACGTGGCTCTGGGGGGGGGCTGGCGGCGAAGGTGCGTGAGAACCAATTTGCGCTGGAGCAACTGCTCGCGGAGGCGCAGGAGTTGCAAGAAGCCGAACGCTATCAAGATGCGGTTGCTCGCTATCAGCAGGTGCTAGCGGCGGGCTTGGAGCGTTCCGATGTGCTGTATAGCTTAGGCTTGCTGTATCAGCACATGGGCGATCATCCAGCGGCCATCCCGATCTTGGCGCGTGCCGCCCGCGATCCTGAGTATGGGCTATCGGCTCACTATGCCTTAGGAAGCTCCTACGCAGCCATGGGCCAACCCCAGAAAGCCGCGCAGGAGTTTGAGCAGGCCATCGGTATGGTAGATTTGGAAACGGTAGGCAAAGCGGAAGCCGAAGACCTGATCCAGATGTATGAGCAAGTTACGAGCATTTATCAGCAGCTGGGTGATTTAGCGCGGGCGGCTTCGCTCTACTCTACACTGGCGAGTTTTCTTGAGGGCAAACGCTGGGGGCGGGAACGGGCAGCGGCGTTTAAGAAGAAAGCCAAAGACCTCACCGATCAGACGATGCTGGCGAAGTTGCGGGCACTGGGTACAGGTGTGCTGAGCATGGTGACTGACCCTGACCCAGAACCGTTGCACAGCAGTGCTAGCCCCGGTGATACGACTCCCGCAGAGGAGATCGCTGAACGCTGGGGCACGATTGCCCCAATGATTGAGATGCTCCGTTCGGACAATGTGGAAGTCTCGGCTACAGGCTTACTGCATCCGATCAGTGAGTTACCGCCCCCAAGCATCAGCACTGATCCGATGGATGTGCTGGATACGCTCCCACCTGTCGAAGATGCCCCCCCAATTAACATTGTTAAGCTAGATACAACGGGCTTGGATGAACCGACCGAACGTTGGGTGGTGCTGAGTGAACGCTACATGGAGCAACGCTTGCTCGATGCCGCTCTGGATGCGTGTTATGAGGTCATTCGCCTCAATATGGATTACCTGCCGATCCACCTGCGCTTGGGGCAGATCTATGAAATGCGCCACCAGCCGGAAGTAGCACTCACCACCTATCAGACTTTGATTGATACCTACAATGTACGCAATGAACCGGAAAAGGCGATTGATGTTTATATGCGCTATATTGAGCTTGCACCGGAGGCAACGAATGCGCGAATCCGCCTTGCCGAGCTGTTCAAGAATGTAGGGCGTACCGATGAAGCCGCTGAGCAGATTGCGTATGTGGCCAGCAGCTACTTCCGCATTGGCCAAACTAACCGAGCTTTAGAGGAGTATCGGCGTGGCTTGCAGATTGCCCCACACAACCGCACGCTCCGCAGCGAGTATGGCATGGCTCTCTTCAAGCTCGAACGCTACGAAGCGGCCCTCAGTGAGTTTCACAAGGCCGCTGATCCCGAAGACCCCCTTGCGATTGCCCATATCAATATGGTGCTAGTGGTGCTGGGCGAATCGCCCGATGATATTTGGGACTCACTGGCGGCTCTGCTGGAACTGCTCGAACGGGGTGCATACCGAGCCAGTGATGCCGTACAGAGTGAGTATCGGGCAGCCCTGATGATCAATGATAGCCCACTGCTGCACTATGTTTTGGCCATCATTCAGCGCGAAGCCAATCAGCACTCATCCGCTCTGCTGGAACTGGAGCAGGCTCTCGTGCTGATTAGCTCGGAGCCGCACGCCCTTTTGCCACCGGTATTGGTGCGCCAAGCAATGGCTTCGAGCTACCTCGCGCTGGGCCAGCACAGCCAAGCCCTCAGCCAGCTCAGTGCGATCCAACGTGAGGGGGGCGTGACAGCGGCCGCATCACAAGCCCGCTACAGCTTTGCGCGCCCCCTCGATCAAGGTGAGCTAGTGCAGCAAATGGCTGATGCCTATGCTGAGAGTGACGATCTCGAAGGAGCCGAACGAGCGTTGCGGGAAGCCCTCAAGCTGCTCCCCTACAATCGGGCGATCTATACCAAACTGGCCGATGTATGCTTTCGGCAGGGCAAGCTCGGTGAAGCCCTTTCGAGCCTCGAAAACCTTGCGACCTATTACGAAGATCGGCAAGAGCTAGATGCCGCCATCGAGACGCTGCAATATGCGCTGAAGCTCGCACCGAGTAGTATTCCTGTTGGGCTGCGCCTCGCCCGCATGTATATTCGGCGTGGCTACCCCGAACAGGGCGTTGAAGGGCTGAAGACGGTTGCTGAGCTGCAACGCCGAGAGGGGCTGATCAAAGATGCCGTGGCCAGCCTGCACCAAGCGGCTGAGGTGCGCTACATGCTCGGCCAGCACGCCGATACGCTGGCACTCTATGATCGCATCATCCAAATTGCGCCCAACGACGTAGAAGCCCGCCAGTGGCGTTCGCTGATGTTCACCTTAACGGGCCATAAAAGCGAGGCTGTCGCCGAGAAGAAGCAGATTGTGCGGATTCTGCTCCAAGCCCGTGATCTGGATAATGCTATTGCCGAGCTGCACCAGATCATTGGCTTGAACCAGAACGACACGGAAGCCTACTACATGCTTGGTGATGTGCTCATGCGGCGCGGCGAGTATGGCCAAGCAGCCCAACTCTACGGGCGTATGCTGCGTATGGAAGGGATTGAGATCGAGCGTGTGGAAGCCTTGCAAGCCGCCGCTCAGCAGATGTACAAGCAGAACCAAGCTCGCTCTGTCTCCTCGTAGACGCGGCGTGCGTCGGTGTTACGGATGACGGTATGGAAAGTTTCGCCGATCTGCTCCTGCGTCTGAATCCCTTCCTCTACCCGTCTAATCTGGTAGACATTCTCGTGGTTGGGGTGATCGTCTATTGGCTCACCGGCGTGTTGCAAGGCACACGAGCCGTGCCGCTCATTCGTGGTATTGGCATTATCCTTGTGTTTGCCGTGCTGCTCAGTACCTTCTTTGATAACCTTGCTACGCTTGATTGGCTGCTCCGCACGACGATTCAGCCCGCTCTGATTGTGGCCATCCCGATCTTGTTCCAACCCGAACTGCGACGTGCCCTCGAATCATTAGGGCGCAGCCGCAACTTGCTGAACTCCCCCTTTGGCACACCTGACGCTGCGGAAATGACCAATACCCTCAATAATGTTAGCCGCGCAGCAGTGCAACTCTCTAAGCAAGGGATTGGCGGGTTGATCGTCCTTGAACGGGGAACCCGCCTGCAAGAGTATGCCGACCGGGGGGTCATCCTCGATGCACGAGTTTCAGTTCCCTTGCTACTCAATATCTTTCACCCCAATGCGCCCTTGCATGATATGGCCGTCATTATTCGCGGCAATCGCATCCATGCCGCGAATGTTGTCCTTCCCTTGAGCGAGGATATTGTAGGGCAACGCCGCTACGGAACCCGCCACCGCGCCGCCAAAGGGATCAGCGAGCAGACCGATGCAATCACCGTGGTTGTTTCCGAAGAAACTGGCGCAATTTCGCTGGTGGTAGATGGGCGCATGGTCAGTTATCTCAGTGAGACGCGCCTGCGCGCGATGCTGCTAGAATTGTTTCGGATTAAAGAGGATCTGGCATCTTGAATTGGCTACGGCGCAATGGGGGGCGGTTGTTGGTAAGTTTGGCGGTGAGCTTTATGCTCTGGCTCTTTGTGACGCTAACGACCAATCCGCTTGTCTCTACCGAGTTTGAGAATCTTCCAGTGATGGTACGAGGCTTGAGCGCGAATCTGGTGATTGTTGGTCAGGATGGCATTCCGCGCCAAGATCAGGGGCGCATCACTGAAGTGGACATCGTGATTGAGACGGATCGCAGTTCACTGGCTGCGGTGCGCCCAGATGATTTCCAAGCCACCGTGAACCTGACTGAGCGCGGCGAAGGCGTGCATCTCGTACCCATCGAACTCTCCACCAACGCCCGCAACATTCGTATTCTCAGCACGAATCCGAGCGACATTTCGCTGCGCCTCGACGAGTTGATTACGCGCACCGTGCCAATCACGATTGATGTTGTCGGCAACTTGCCCTTCAGCTTCGAGCGCGATCAACCGATTGTCCGGAATAATGGGCAAATCATTACGGAGGCGGTGGTCTATGGCCCGCGCAATCTCGTGCAGGCGGTGGTGCGGACGAGTGCACAGGTCAACATTGAACAGATTCGAGCTACGTTTATCTCTACGCTTGAGCTGAAACCTTACGATAACAACGGGGATAGCATTGAGGGTGTGACCGTCATCCCAGCGCAAGTCAGTATCGAGATTACCGTGCGTTCCGTCGTGGGGCTAAAGCGGGTTCCCGTGCTAGCCAATGTAGTGGGTGTTCCTGCGCCCGGCCACATCGTTACGCGCATCCAAAATGACCCCGCCTTGATTGATTTAGTGGGTAGCTCTAGCCAACTGAATACAATTGACCGCGTTGAGACGGCCCCAGTAGATATTAGTGGGGCAACAGCTACCATCTCAGTGACAGTACCGCTTCGTTTTCGCGGTGCACAGCCGAGCAATCCAGAGCAGACCACGGCGTTGGTTATGATCGAGATTCGCCCGTTTGATCAAGCCTTCCAAGCCCAGTTGCCGGTTGCGATCAATATCGTTGGGGTTGCGCCCGGCTTGCTGCTTGACTATAGCCCACAGACCGTGCTGGCCACCTTCTCAGCCGCAGCCGTAGATTTCCTCCAATTCCAGACCGATTTCTTAACCGCAACCGTAGATGTAGGTGGGCTTGGGGTAGGCTCTTACACGCTCGATCCGCAACTGCCGCTCCCTCCGGAGATACAGCTGGTGCAACCATTACCGCCCGTGCAAGTGACGCTGCGTCTGCCAGCCACGCCCACCCCCTTGCCAGCCACGCCCACGGACCTGCCAACTCCACCAACCCCGCTGCCGCCCCCTATCGAACTGCCGACGGCAACTGTGACTGCGCTGCCTACCGATGGGGACAATCTGCCTGAGCCGCCTGCCACACCGACGACCCCACTAGACCTAGTCATCCCTACGGCCACCCCTTTGCCAACGATCCCTGAGCTGCCCACTGTGCCGGTCGAACCGCCCCTGCCAGATACCCCCACGCTGCCCACCACCACGACTACCGTCACTGAGCCAGTGCCATAATCGGGTAGGCGGTCTATCTGGCTAGAATGACTGGCTAGGATGATCAGGCTATTGTCAGGAGCTTAGCGAACCGTTTATAATAATATAGAGGTAGATGTCAAATTCGGGTGTATATGTGTGGCGGTGTTGCCAAAGTACTCCTAATTCTTGCAGCAGCTGGGGAATACCGTATGACAACGTATCAGATCACGATGATAGCCCCATTTGGGATACGCCCGAAAGGAACCCTTCTCGCTCGGATGTTGCCGCTTGCCCAAGCCCTTGTGCAGCGTGGGCATCAGGTGCGGATCGTGGCCCCCCCGCTCCAAAACCCAAGCGATGCCCGCACGTGTCACACCTACGCGGGCGTACCTGTCACGCATACGGCATACACCCGCGCAACGGGAGCGCAGGCGGCAATCGTGTATACGGCATGGCTGCTGCGCCCGCTACTGGCGCATCAAGATGAACTGGTCTATCTGTTCAAGCCGAAAGGGTACGGTGGGCTAGCCGTGCGCCTGTTGCGGGCACTCCAGCCGCACCGCCCCGTGATCCTCGATACGGATGATTGGGAAGGCTTCGGCGGCTGGAACGATGTGCTGCCCTACTCCACCTCCGCCAAAATGCTGTTCCATTGGCAAGAGCTAGACCTGCCGCGCCACGCGCACGCCATCACGGCCGCGAGCCACACCCTGCTGGAACAGTTGCACCTGCGCGGGATTGCCCCAGAGCGTAGCTTCTATTTGCCCAATGGGATCGCCGCAGAACAGCTGCACGCGCCGCTCCGCCCCGCGCCCGATCCGTGCCAGCCGACGTTGCTGGTGTATACCCGCTTCTGGGAATTTCAGGTGGCCGAGCTGGTGCAGAGCCTTGTGCAGATTGTGCAGGCCCGCCCCACTGTGCGCGTCCTTGTGATTGGCAAAGGCGAACACGGGCAGGAGCAAGACCTGCTCGCCCGCGCCCAGCACGCGGGCATTGCGGCCGCCCTCGACTATCGTGGCTGGATCGAGCCGGAACAGATTCCTACGTTGTTGGCCCAAGCAACCCTTTCACTGGTTCCTGTAGATAACACCCTCATCAATCAGGCGCGGTGCTCAGCCAAGCTGATCGAACTGATTGCGGCGGGTGTGCCTGTGGTGGCCAGCCGCGTTGGGCAAACGGCCGAGTACGTTCAGATTGGCGTGAATGGCTGGCTAGTTGAGCCACACCAGCCCGTCGCCTTCGCGCAAGCTGTGCTGCATCTGCTCGATCAGCCGCACCACTTGCAGCACATGCGCCAGCACGGATGGCAGACTTTGCACGCATATACATGGGATCGGCTGGCCCAGCAGGCCGAAGCCGCCTGTGCCTACGCGGTTGCCCATTCCGGCTAACCCGTCCCAATCCACCCGTCGCGCAATTGGGCGCACGCTGGGCCGGAACGTTCATAACATATGTAGTACGATGTAGTTCAGGAAAAAAGGGGGAAACATGATGCACTATCGGATGACGCATTGGTTAGGCTTGGTTCTGCCCGCGCTGTTGGTTCTGAGTAGTTTCGGCATTGGCCCGCAACCGAGCAGCACGACACCTGCGCCGGTGCAGGCGGCCGTGCCGGAATTGCGCCCGTATGGGGAACTACTCCCGCCACCACCGACGATCCCGATTGCGGCGGATGTGCGCGATGGCACTGTCACCGCCCAATTCGATGGCGAGCGCAACAACTACCGCTTGGGGGCAGCGGTGAGTACGGCGGGCGACATCAACGGCGATGGCTTGGCGGATCTCATCATTGGGGCACCGGGCAACAATCGCTTTCTCGTCTATTTCGGCAACCAAGACTTAACCTTCAGCCAGACACAGCCGCTTTCTTTAACTGGTTCCGCTGGATTCGGCAGTGCTGTCAGTCTAGCCGGTGACACAAATGGCGATGGGTTGAGTGAGTTACTTGTAGGCGCACCCGGAGCAAATGAGGCCTATGTCTATCGCTTTGAGGCTAGCCGCTCGCGGTTTCTGCGTATTGCCAGAATCACCGGCGGGCCGAGCTTCGGTGCAGCTGTTGCTACTGCTGGGGATGTGAATGGCGATGGCTTTGCGGACATCATCATCGGTGCACCGAATGCCAATCAAGCCCTCGTCTACAGCGGTAGTTCACTAGCAACTGCACCGACTATCCTTGTAACATTAACCGGGACGGGGCAGTTTGGGGCAACGGTGGATACTGCTGGGGATGTGAATGGCGATGGCTTTTCCGACATCATTGTCGGTGCGCCGGGCAAGAACGAAGCCTATATCTATTTAGGCAGTGCCACCAGCATCAGCAATACACCCGCACTAACGCTAACCGGCACAGGTGCGTTTGGCACGGCAGTCAGCACAGCGGGCGATGTGAATGGCGATGGCTTCTCCGACATCATTGTTGGTGCGCCCACCTATGAACAGCCCAGCTCGCTGATCGAGAGCGGTGCGGCATTTGTCTACTACGGCAGCAGCGCGGGCATTGTCGCCAGCAGTGTCGTGACCTTGAGTATCACGATCCCTTCACCCGTTGATGGGGATCGGTTTGGGGCGACAGTCAGCACAGCCGGCGATCTGAATGGCGACGGCTTGACTGATCTGGTGATTGGCGCACCCGGTCGTGCCAATAATACGGGCGAGGTGCATCTCTACTACGGGCGGATTGGCTCGCTCAGCCCAAGCCCCAACCGCACGCTGGCAGCTCCCGCAGGCACCACCAGCTTTGGCGCGGCTGTGAATACGGCCGGCGATCTGAATGGCGATGGCTTGAGTGCGATTATTGTCGGTGCGCCAACTACCGATGGCGCAGGCACACTCCGCGGGCGGGCGTTGCTCTACGCTGGCGCAGCAACGCCCGTGCAGGCTACTGCCAACCTCAGCCTGAGCCGCGCCGGACAGCCGCGCAGTGTCGCCTTTGGGCACAGCTTCACCGCTGCCGGTGATCTGAATGGCGATGGCTTTGGCGATGTGGCGATTGCCGCGCCGAATAGCGATGCCGTCTATCTGCTCTATGGCGCACGCGGTGGGCTAGACCCTAGTGTGCTTACACCAACCCTCGTCTTGACCGAGACCGGCCGCTTTGGAGCCAGCATGAGCGGCGCAGGCGATATTAACGGCGATGGCTACGATGACTTGATTATCAGCGCACCTACGTTCGCTATCTCCGGCACGAATCAGGGGCGCGTCTACGCCTATCTCGGTGGCTCTGACGGATTGAACCTCGAACCAGTTTGGATGATGGATGGCGAGAGTCCCGGCGATCAGTTTGGCGCATCAGTGGCGATGGTTGGCGATGTGAATAGCGATGGCTATATGGATGTGCTGATTGGTGCGCCGAGCTACACCGCGCCCGGCATCACCGACACGCTCCGGATTGGCAAAGCCTACCTCTACTATGGCGCACCTGATCCGCCCTACCTCTCCACGACTCCCGCTTGGGTGGTGCTGGGCACCGCAGCAGAAGAGCAGGTTGGGCGTGCGGTGGCGGCGGCGGGCGACCTGAATGGCGATGGCATTGCCGATCTTGTGCTTAGCGCACAGCGCACCGTGACCGTCAGCCCGACGCTGCAAGTCATTGGCGAAGCCTACGTCTTCTACAGTCGTGGCGCAGGCCCCCAGATCGGCGGCAGCCGGGCGGTGGGGAGTCGCACCAATGCTGATGTCGTGCTGACGGACAACCTCATCAGCGAGAACTTTGGCGCGGTGGTGGGCAGCGCAGGCGATGTGAATGGCGATGGCTTTGCCGATCTGCTGGTTGCCACAGCCCGCTCCAGCAATGCCGACCGTACCTACCGGGTCTATTATGGCTCGCTATCCGGTATTGGCACGGCTGCCGATTGGCGGTTCGATCCGCTTTCGGTGAGTGTATCACGCCAAACTGCCGCCGGACTTGGCGATGTGAATGGCGATGGCTATGCTGATGTGCTGGTGAGCAATACACTCAGCAATGTAGCTGGTTTTGCAAGCCATATGCAGCTCTTTCTTGGTTCAGCCGAAGGTCTGCCAACGACGGCCAGTCAGGTCTTCACCTTCCAAAATACCGCGTCAACACGCGGGCTTGGCTTTACTGTCGGGAGCATCGGTGATGTGAATGGCGATGGCTATGCCGATCTCGGCACAGGCTTTATCTTGGGGGCGCGGCTCGACATCTTCTATGGTAATGGCGGCAGTGGCGTGCCCCTGCGCCCGCAGCAACGGCGCGGCGCGCAGCCGAATGTGCTGATTGGCGTGCAGGGCAACAGTAACCCCTTTGACCAGATTCGGCTGAGTGCCGTCGCGCAGATGCCGCTTGGCGATCTGCCGGTGCGCCTTGAATACCAGATGGCTGATCTAGGGCAGAGCTTCAACAGCCCGTCCGCCTTCACAGGTATAGCCAATCCGTTGCGGATCGGTGGGGTCTTTTCGCCGACCCTCTCTGGGCTAGCAGCCGGTGGCAGCTATCACTGGCGTATGCGCCTGCTCTACCCCAATGGCAATCGGCTCGGGCAGGTGCACAGTCGCTGGTTTGCCCCGCCGCGGGGTGGCTGGCTGGAAGAGCAAGTGGCAACCGGCTTTGGCTTGAGTCTCTTCAGTCAGGAAGTGCAGCAGGGTTTTGAAGTCACCCATACGCTTGAAGCCGAACTGGGCAACGCGACGGCAACCAGCTATCGCTGGGATTTTGGGGACAGCTCACCGCTCCAAACCACTACCACCCCAACGATCACCCATCGGTATACCGTGCCCGGCAGCTACACCGCCCAAGTCACAGCCGAGTTTCAGCCGCCCGCTAGCCCGCAACGTACCGAACGCACGGCTCGCACGCTGGTGCGAGTGCCGGGCGTGTTTCTCGATCTGCCCGATCCGGTATACATTGGGCAGAGCCGCCCACTCACCGCTACGTTGTTCAATCGTACACCACTGACCTATACATGGACGGTGCAACTAGCAGACGGCACAACGACTGTGATCACCCGTAGTACGGGGTTGACCGAGACCAACATCCTGCGCTTCGATTTCACCCAGCTTGGCCCCGCCACTGTGACGGTGCGAGCCGATACCCCACTGGGGCCGTTCATTACTACCCGTGACTTCTTGGTCAATGAGCTGCCCGTAGATGAGGTGCGGATTGCTTCATCTGCGCCGGATGAACTTGGCGAGACGACCACGATCACGATCACTGCCCTCGGCGCACGGCCCGGCATCTCCGTGCTCAGCACCACCGTTGATCTGGGCGATGGCTCCGAGCTGCTGCGCCTGCCCCAATCACCCGCGCCTGAAACCCTCGTCATTTCGCATACCTATCAGATGCAGGGGGTGTATACTGTGACGGCAGTGGTGAGTAATGGCTTTGTCGGTGTGACGGCAACGCACCTGATCAGCATCACGGATGTTGCAATTAGCCAGCCGCAGCTCAGTGTGCCGCTCACCACAACGGTAGATAGCCTCACCACGCTGGTTGCATCGGTGCAGCGCGGCACGAATATCACCTATACATGGGACTTTGATGGCGATGGGCAAACCGATGTGATCTCCGGTGCACAAGGCATCACCAACGTACAGGAGTTTCGTTATCCGGCAGTGGGCATCTACAATCCGCAAGTAGCGATGGTCAATAGCGTCAGTGGGCCGGTTACCCGTACCGCCCGAATCGAGGTGGTGGATCAGCCAATTACAGGGCTGGTGCTGAATGTCCCTGCAACAACGCCCTTCAGTACCGTAACCGAAATGAGTGCAACGGTGCAAACTGGTACGAATGTCATCTATGAGTGGGACTACACCAGTGATGGCCAAATAGATCGCACCACTCCCGCGCAGGGGCGCAGCGATACCACCAGCTTCACCTTCCCCGCGCCCGGCACCTACACCGTGCGGGTTACGGTGCGAAACGGGGTGGGTACACCACTCACGGTAGAACGGCAGCTACAGGTCGGCGATGCCTCGATTGAGGGGCTACAAGCGACCGCTAATCCAACCACTGTCGCTGTGGGTACGCCGGTGAACTTTGCCGCATCGGTACAGGCTGGCACGAATGTTAGCTATAGCTGGAACTTCGGCGATGGGAATAGCGCAAGCGGTGCGAATGTCAGCTACAGCTTCACCCGCGGCGGAACGTTTAATGTGGTCGTGACGGCGGCGAATGGAGCCGGTAGTGTGCAGCAGACCGTCTCAGTGCAAGTCAATGCGCCCGAACTAGCGATTAGCAAGCAGGCGAATCGGGCTGTTGTGCAGCCGTTGGGCTTGCTAGAGTATACCATCGCCGTCTCGAATAGTGGCAGTGTGGTCGCCCAGAATCTGGTCATTACCGATGTGCTGAGCAGCGACATAGACTTTGTGCTGGCGAGCGATGGGGGAGTCTTTGATCTCGAGCAGCGCACGGTGCGCTGGACTGTGCCCGAACTGCGCCCCGGTCAGCTCATTGTGCGCGAGTTTACGGTGCGGGTGGCCGTCCCGTCGGGCACGGTTCGCAATGACCGCTTTGGAGTTACGGCTACGGGCGTGAGTGTTGTCGGGCGCGACATTGTGCTGACGCAGGTGGATCAGCCACAGCCCACAGATCGGGTGTATCTGCCCTTTGTGGTACGCCAGTAGCGATCCTGCGTGCAGATGATCCAGTGCGGGCGGGGGCGATGGCCCCTGCCCATTATGGTATAAGCCGCACCAGAGCCGCGCCCATTGCCACACACGCAATGCCCAATGCTACACTACCTCCAGCATAGAGCAGGGCCTGTAGGTGCATGCCCTGCTGATACAGGCTGTAGGCTTCGTAGCTAAAGCTGGAGAAGGTGGTTAGTCCACCGAGGATGCCAGTAACCAGAAAGAGCCGCCACGCTGGAATAAGCGGCAGGCGGCTACTGATTAGCTCCAGCACGATGCCAATCAGGAAGCACCCCACCAGATTGACGATCAGTGTGCCGTAAGGGTAGATTGGCCCCAAATGGTCTATCGCCCACAAAGAAACAGCATAGCGCAGGTTTGCACCAATCGCTGCGCCGCATGCAATCACCAGCATATTGCCGATATTCACTGTTTCCGGTCTCCTGTCCGGTTATGTTAACGTCTGAGGGAAGAGCTAACTGCCACGCCGCACGAAGGGTAAATACACGCGCTTAATCTCGCTGACGATGCTGACCACCTGTTGCGCTGAAGTTTGCGCTCCCGCTGCCGCCGATGGGTCAAATACGGTTACGGCGACCTGTGCCGCAGTGGTTAGGCGTGCTGCCGGAAGCGTGGCGCGTAGCTCACTGGCACTGACAAATGTCGTGTCGAGCGGCTGGCCGTTCCAGTGTACCACACTCTGCGTGGTGAAGTTTGCGCCGTGCACAACCAGCGTTTGGGTAGCTGCTGTACCCGCTACAAAAAGGCTCGGCTGCACCGAACGCAGCACTGGTCCTTGGGGCGGTACGGGCGTAGCGGTTGGCTCTGGGGTAGCGGTGGGTGGGGGCAGTTCGGCATACTCATACGCGCCAAGATCACACGCCGCTCCCTGTGGGCGAGCGATGCCGCGCTGATCGGTGGGTGGGCAGGCTCCAACTGCCGCATCTCTAGCAGGGCTGCCGGGCGACAGTGCGCGGGTCTGCGTTGCGCCGCCATTGTCGGCAAGTGGCAGGAGAAGCGGGTCGGCATAGATTGGATTGGCCGTGATCTTGTTATTCACATCGTTATTATACGTGGGCTTCATGCGCGGGTATTGGAGATTACCGCCGCCGTCGTTCATGGGGCGGTTGGTGTGGTAGCCTTGCCAGCGCGTCTCTGAGGGCTGATCTTGCTCATTTAAGGTATTGTTCACGAAGATCGTATTACGGAGAGTGATCACCCGCCGCGCATCGTTGCCGCCGCCACCGTGCAAGGCTCCGCCCTGATAGGCGGCGTGGTTGTTGGCGAAGGTCGTGTAAGCAAGCTCGATTTTGCCCAGCGTGATCGCTACTGCGCCGCCCTGCCCAACGGTGTTGAAGGGTGCGGAGGTGCGGTTATTTTCAAAGGTGCTATTTTGCACCACACCATTGCCAAGAATATACAGCCATGCCGCGCCACCCTGCCGGAGGGCGGTGTTGCCCGTAAACAGCGAGTCGCTGATCAGCAGGTTGAACTCATTATCGCCGCCCGCATGGTCATCCTCGATATGATAGATCGCGCCGCCTTGCCCGCCTTCGTTGGGCTGGCTGCTGCGCCCGCGAGCGTGATTGTTGCGGAAGGTCGAACGCTCGAAGGTAGCGCGGGTGTTGCGGTTATCGGAGATGACCGAGGATGATGCGCCCCCGCCCCGCACGGCGGTATTGCCCTCGAACACACTGCCGCAGATCGTGTATTCATTCAGCGTATCTGGGTTGAAGTTATTCCACACCCCGTCAATGTGGATTGCGCCGCCGTAGCCACGTACAATTCCGCCCGCTGTATCATCTATGGCTTGGTTGCCCACGAAGCGGCTATTGAACACCTGCACCCCAACGGCAATTACGCCGAAGGCTCCGCCATTGCCAGCGACATTGTTTTCAAATACGGAGTTGACGATAATGAGTTCATACGAATTGTTGGCGAAGATCGCCCCCCCTTGATTATCCTCTGCGGTTGGACTAGCGGTGCGGTTATTGGCAAAGGTGCTGTTGATGATATGCAGGCGCGTGCCGGGACTGCCGGATATGATTGCACCGCCGGAGTTTTCCTCAACCCTACTGCCTGCCGGAGCTTTGCCATTGATTAGGCGCATATTCTGGATTGTCAAATGATTGCCGCCTTGCACAAACGGGTTCTGGATGATGCGGGTTTGCCCTTGCCCATCGAGCGTAATCAGCCCACCGCCATCTAGTACCGTTGTGCCTGCACGCACCTGCAAAGGCGCATCAAGCGGGATGGTAAATGGCTCGTTGCCTGTGCCACACGCAAAGCGAATGTGCCCGCCCTGATCGAGTGCGGCTTGGATGCCTGCACGGGTGCAGTTCGTCACCGTGGTCGGATTGACGAGCGGCACGGGGGTTAGCGGGGCGGGGCAGGTGCTCAGTCCACTCGCAAATTGTGTGGTGGGGTCGGTCGGGCTTTGGGCCGTAACCAGCGTGGTATAAACAATGCCACCCAAAAGCATAAGGGCCCAACCAATTCCAAACCAATGGGCACGGGTATATGGCATGCGCGGACTCCTTTCCCAACTAAACCTCAAGCACTCTAGGTATTAGAATACGGCGTGGCGATGCTCGTGTAAATAGGACGATAGGACTGTTTTTCGAGCGTGCGGCAGGTATGTCAATCACTGCTATAATATACTACAGCAATAATATAGCTCATTCACACTGCCTGTGAACTCCAGTGTTGCCTAGTATCCGCATAAGGTGTTGAGGAAATACGCCATGATCACGCATGTGCCGGTTTCAGTAGAAGCGAATCTACCGCCGGGCCCGCTTGCCGATAGTATCAATCTGTTGACGGATATGCTCCGCTCGATCCTCATCCGGCAGATGGGCGATGCCCCGTATGCCCTAGAGGAGCAGCTCCGCGCCGCTACCCGCGCCCTGCGTGAGGAGCCAAGCCCTGCCAACGAGGCGGCATTAGCCGATCTGGTGGCGAGCGTATCACTGGAGCAGCACGGTACAATGATCAAGGTGCTGACCCTGTTCTTCGCGCTGGTCAATCTTGCCGAACGGATCGAACGCATCCGCCTGTTGCGTGAGTATGAACTGGGCCACCCCCACCAGCCGCGCCGCGATAGCTTTGCGGCAGCTCTCGCCGAGCTACGCACACACAACATCCCCTCTGAAGCAATCCAGCAGTGGATCAACCGCGCTCTGATTGTGCCCGTCTTTACCGCCCATCCCACCGAATCCAAGCGGCATGTCATGCTGATCAAGCTGCGGGCGATCAGCGAAGCCCTCACTGCGCTCGTGTTTGATAACAACGGGGGGCCAGCTGCGCCGTTGCTGCCCCGCGAACGGCGTGAACTGCTCGATCAAATCGAGGCCCACCTGCTGAGCCTGTGGCAAAGCGATGACGTGCGCTTTGC
Source organism: uncultured Chloroflexales bacterium (assembly GCA_937967405.1). Taxonomy (GTDB): domain Bacteria; phylum Chloroflexota; class Chloroflexia; order Chloroflexales; family Chloroflexaceae; genus JAAUTZ01. The sequence goes on from CALCJV010000070.1 coordinate 22,294, forward strand.
CAAACCGAGTGTCATTGATGAGGTCCGCAACGGCTTGCACACCTTCCGCGATGTGTTGTATTCAGCTGTGCCCGGTTTATACCGCGAGCTGCGTCGCGCCCTCGCTCAGCACGATCCGCAGTATGCGTGGCACATTCCGCCGCTGGTGCGCTTTGGCTTCTGGATGGGTGGGGATCGGGATGGCAACCCATTTGTTACACCAGCCATCACCGTAGCTACGGTGCGTCTGTTGCGCCAAGCAGTGATCGAGCATTATCTCAAGCAGCTTGAGCTGCTTGGCTATACCTTGAGCCAATCGAGCAACTACGTGAGCATAAGCACGGAGTTGCTTGAACGGATTGACCAGTATGCCGCGCTGTTCCCTGATGTGGCTGATCGGATAGCCGCCACCATCCCGCTGGAACCATACCGCCAAATGTGCAAATATATGAGTGAGAAGCTCCAGCACACCCTAAGCTACACGCACACCCACCAGCCGCAGTGGGGTTTGCCCGTTGCCACTGCTCATGATCCGCGCCGCTACTCCAGCAGTGCCGAGTTAGCCGCCGACCTGCGCCTGATGGATGCGAGTTTGCGTGCTTCGGGAAATAGCGGCGTTGCCGATCAATTGCTGTACGATCTGCTGATGCAAGTTGAAGTCTTCCGCCTGCACACTGCCACACTCGATATACGCCAGCACCGCCAGCGTCACGTCAGTGCGCTACACGAAATCCTCGCCGACGCGGGCGTGTGTGCTGATTATCTTGGGCTTACCGAGCCGGAGCGCACGGCTTTGCTGGTGCAGGAATTGAGCGGGTTGCGCCCGCTAATCCCGACTCGCATCAGCCACTACAGCGATGCGACGCAAGAGATTATCGAGACCTTCCGCACTGTGGCAATGATCCTTGAACAGCTCGACCCAGAGGTGATCGAGACGTATATCATTAGTAGCACGGAAGGTGTGAGCGATCTCCTCACCGCCCTGCTATTTGCCCGCGAAGCTGGCTTGTATCGGGCGGGCGTGTTCAGCCGTCTGAATATTGTGCCCTTGTTTGAAACCAGTTCCGATCTGCTCAATGCTGGGCCGGTTCTTGCGGCCTGTCTGGAGCTATCCGTCTACCGCGATCATCTGCGTCTGCGGGGGGATATGCAGGAGATTATGTTGGGCTATTCTGACAGTAGCAAAGAGAGTGGAATCCTTGCCGCGAACTGGTCACTTTACCGCGCACAAGTAGACTTGACGCGAATTGCGGCCGAAAACGACATCCGTCTACGTCTGTTTCACGGGCGCGGTGGCTCGGTGGGGCGTGGCGGCGGCCCCGCGAATCTCGCGATCCTTGCCCAGCCGACAGGTACGCTCCGCGGGCAGATCAAGATTACCGAGCAAGGTGAAGTTATTTCGGATCGCTACTTCGAGCCGCACACCACCCAACGCCACCTTGAGCAGTTGGTCAATGCGGTGTTGCGTTCGGGCTTTGATGCGGTGCGCGAGCAGCCCGATCCGGCGTGGATGGCGGCGATGGATCACATGGCCACGACTGCCCGTCAACACTATCGCGGGCTGATCTACGATAACCCCAACTTCCTGAGCTACTTCCGCACCGCCACGCCGGTTGCCGAGATTGGCCGCCTGCGGATCGGCTCGCGTCCAGCGAGCCGCAGCAAGAGTGATCGGATTGAAGATCTGCGGGCGATCCCGTGGGTCTTTAGCTGGATGCAGAGCCGCCACACGCTGCCCGGCTGGTTTGGGCTAGGCAGTGGTTTGGCCCACTACATCTGTGGCTCGCTTGCCCCAGATGCGGCTCCTATCCCCGAACATTTGGCAACGGTGCAAGCCATGTTCCAGAAATGGCCTTTCTTCCGCGTGCTGCTGGACAATGCCCAAATGATGCTCGCCAAAGCCGATTTGCAGATTGCCCACCGCTACGCTAGCTTGATGCCCGATCAGGAAACTGCCGCCCGCATCTTTGCAGAGATTGCTGCTGAACATCGTCGCACGAGCCGCATGATCTGCCTTGTAGCCGAGATTGACGCGATCTTGGACAATGCCCGCACCTTGCAGCAGTCCATCCAACGCCGTAGCCTATACATTGATCCGCTGAATCATCTCCAGATTGAGCTATTGCGCCGCTTTCGCCAAGCTACCGATCCAGCGGAGCAGGCCCAGCTTGAAGTGGAAATTCTCGCTAGCATCAATGGCATTGCGGCTGGGCTAAAGAATACCGGTTAGACGTTGTGCTCGATCAGCACCTACGCATCCGCGCTGACGGCAAGGGTGTGCATGCCGCGTCGCAGGATCGCCGCAACTGCGCGTCCCGGCAGTGGGCGCGAGAAGAAGCTGCCACTCGCATAGTCACAGGTGAGCGTTTTAAGGAAACTCACTTGCGCTGTCGTCTGCACATCTAGGGCTTGTACGCGGATGCCCAACTGATGCGCCATCGTGATGATGGATTGGGCAATCACTGCCGAACGTTGGTTGGCTTCAAGGCTGGCAGTAACACCGTGCGGCAGCCTGATGTACGCTGGCTCAAGCCCCTCTGGCAGGCTCACAAGGGCTTCCTGCAAGCCGACTCCCCCAATGCTGAGCGATACGTTGTTGGTTGCCAAGCAATGCAAGCTAGCGAGCGTTTGCCGATCTGGATTCAGGATGACTTTCGCGGCGATGGTTGCTGTGATATAACTGAGTGGCACATCTATGGTGGCAGCCAATGCCACAAGCGAACGACACATCTGCGGATCACGCAGATAGGCGTGCGGGAACGCAAGGTGCAGATGCGGGGCATCAGCTGTACTAGTGGCATCGCACCACGCCCGCAAGTGTTGCAGGGCCTCGGTTACTGACCAGTGGGCAATCACGGATTCGAAGCGGATCGCTTTCGCTGCGTCATCAAAGGCCACGTAGGGCATGCGCCCAAGCTGGGGGTGGTTCCAAAAGAGTTCAGCCTGCATGCCCCGCACGTAGCCCGTCTTCAGGTCTACAATCGGGTGATACTCTAGCTCAAATTCGTTGTGGGCAATCGCGTGGGGCAAGTCCAGCTGCATCCGCAATTGGCCGGCAACTTCGCTGTACATACTCGTGTCGAAGATGGCCACCTGATTCTTCCCGCTATTTTTGGCGCGATACATCGCGGTATCTGCGGCTCGCAGCAGATCGTGTGGATTGGTGAAGATGTGGGTATGCAGCGCCACCCCGATACTAGCGCGGGCGCGTAGCTCGAATCCAGCCACGTGCAGGGGGCGATCAAAGCTACTCTGCACGAGTTCAGCCATCTCAATCGCCTGCTGCGGGTTAGGGAGATCAGACAAGATGACGGTGAACTCATCGCCGCCGAGCCGTGCAATCGTGGTGTGGGGGGGCAGCTCATCGCGCAGGCGGTGGGCGATCTGCTTGAGCAACTCATCGCCGATCAAATGCCCTAGCGTATCATTGATCAGTTTGAAATCATCGAGATCAATGAAGAGCAAGGCACTGCTCGAAGTGCCGTTGCGGGCACTATTGGCGCGATCAAAAAGCAGATCAAGTTCTTCCATTAAGTACGCCCGATTGGGCAGCCCCGTCAGGGGATCGTAGAGAGCTTGGTGGCGCATCTGGCGGGCGACTTGCTTCAGGCTGGTGACATCGTGGCAGTTGATCACAATACCGCGCACGGCCGGATTATCGAGTAGATTGCTGACGTGGACCTCAACATCAATGCTGCCATGCTGGGCATGGCGCATCCGATACGCCCCGCTCTTGAGATTGCTAATGGTATCGGTAATGGGCAGGTCTGGGCTATCTTCGTGCTGGAAGTACTTCAGCAGCGAGGTGTTGTGCAATTCGTCGGCGGCATAGCCGAGTACGCGCTGCACAGCTGGACTCGTGTACTGGATCAGACCGTCTTGATCGAGAATGAAGATCAGCTCGTCAGCATGTTCGATCAAGGCTTGGAAGCGTTGCTCGCGTTCGCGGATGGTTGTGTAGAGGCGTGCCCGCGCAATCGTTTGCCCGACATAGGTACTGAACAAAACGAGCAAGCTCATGTCTTCATCAGTCAAAACGGTATGCTGGGCCGTCTCGATATTCAGCACGCCAATCACGTCGTCGCCTTCAAAGAGCGGCACTGCCAATTCCGAGCCAGTATCCTCCGTGCCGATGAAGTCCGGGTCGTGCTGCACATTGCGAACAAGTTCGGGCGCACGGCGCAGGCGGGCCCGCCCGATCACGCCGCGTTCAAGCGGCATCTCTGGATTGATCACTTTGTAGCCGATCTGGTGCTTCAGCACCATGCGCTGACCTTGCACGAGATGTAAGCCAACGCGGGGATAGTTTAAGATGGTGTGGGCTACCTCTACCGCCCGTTGGCACGCCTGCTCAAGATCAAGTACATTGACCAGTTCGAGGTGGGCGCGGCGCAGCAGGTCAAGGTGCTGCACGCGGCGTTGCACACCCGCAAACATGGTGGCGTTCGCAAGTGCCTGTGAGATGTGTTGGGCAAACCAGATAAAGAGGGTATGTTGTTCTTGCGTGAATGGTTCTTCGGTGTAGCGTTCCAACACCAAGATACCCACCTTCTCGGCCTGATTGTAGAGCGGAATCCCAAGCAGGTGATTATGGCTGAGGCGGGTTCCTTCTGGGTAGCGGGAAGCGGGATGCTGTTCAGCATAGTTGATAACTAGCCCAGCATCGGATTCGTAGATTAAGGTGACTACGCCTGTGCCCAGCGGTACCGACCAATCATCGGGATAGATGAACGCTGCGCCGGGTTCGATCCGGCTGACCATCCGTAGGTGGTTGGTATCAGGGTCAAGCAGGAATAAGGCAAACGTATCATAGTCAATCAAGGGGTAGAGGGCGTGGTGGGCCCAGCGGAGCAGATCATCCAGCACCAGCGTATTCGTGATCGTGCGCGAGAGCTTCAGGAGGTGTTTGTGGGCTGTTGCTTCAGCCAGCTCAGCATTATCAAGAATAAGCGGCTGATGCTGCACGAGCAGGTAGTGATCCTCATGGAAGGGGCGGCAGGTGATCCGCAACAAGGCATCGGCATCAGTTTGCGGGTCTCGGAACGGGAGCGCGATCTGGTTCGTTTTGGTGGTAGCTAGCTCACGGATTTGTGCGTCAACAATTGCAAGCGCGTAGCCATTCTGCTTGAGTAGATCGCCAAGCACGCGATGATCGAGCAATTTGGCTCGCCCTAGCAAATAGGTATCGCATGGCAACGTCCATGTACGATTAGCACAAATGACAGTCCCATCGGTTTTAGCAACCAACACGCCGTGCGGGAAGGATTCGGCAAAGGTGCTTAATTCGGCGTTGGTCAATTCATAAAGCATAGTTTGAGAGATGACAATAGACGGGTTGCCCCGACGGGTTGCGCTTCTGTCTATCAGCTGAGTATAAGCACTGTGATGTTGCGCTAATCGCTCCATAAGTATACCACAAATGCTCGTTCTATCACGATCATGGTATATGATACAATGATGATGCGCGACAAATCTAGAGCTTCTGTACGCCTGCCCCTGACAACCCTACGCGATTTCAAGGTGTTGCTACAGCGTGGCCCAGATGCAGTGGCATAAATCTCTACGTTATGCCCCCCCGTCGGGTTGCAACCGCAGCCCAGCTGTCTTTTAGGATTCGTGATGAATTTGTGATTGTGCTCCTTATGCTAAGTATACCGGATACCCTGCTACAATCAGCGTGGATTCGCAATCACAGGTGCAGAAATAGCCCGAAAGTACTATCCGCGTTAGTTTGCACCGCAGCAGCTCAGATCGGTAATCGGTATTAGGTCGAGCGACAGCAGCTTGGCAAGCAGGTGTATCCCGAACACCACGCTATCCTTGATTGAGTAGTGGCTGCCACTGTTCAATCAAGCTGTCAACGGCCCGCGTCAGCAGGAAGTAATCACTTGCATAGGCAATCCATTGGAGTCCTTTTGCGAGAGCAGCTTGCACCTCTTGGATGCCCCCGCCGACGAACAGACCGACGGGCATGCGGTAGGCCTTGGCCGTAGCGACGATCTGGGTAATCGTGGCTTGCACCTGTGGGTGCTGCGTCTCATCAGCGTAGCCCATAGACATGGCGAGATCAACGGGGCCGATGAAGATCGCATCCAACCCCGGCGTTTGCACAATGGCTTCAACTTCTTGGAGTGCGTCAATGTGTTCGATCTGGGCGATGGCCAGCACGCTCCGATCTGCCGCCGCGACAAACTCCGCCCCCGTGCGCCGCCCATAGCGCGAGGCCCGGCGGGGGCCATAGCCGCGCATGCCATTCGGTGGGTAGCGGCACGCTGCCACGAGCTGCTGGGCCTCAGCGGCCGTGTTGACCATCGGGACGACCACGCCCGCCGCACCAACATCCAGCACACGCTTGATCCAGACTGGATCGTTGCCGGGCACCCGCACAAGAGCCGTTGCGCCACTCAGCTCAATCGCTATAATGTGGGCTTGAATATGTCTGATGTCCAGTGGGGCATGCTCCATATCGAGCCAGATGAAATCAAAACCAGCTTGGGCGAGGAGTTCTGCGATAGCCACATCACTACTTGTGACCATTGTGCCGATAGCAGGTGTGCCTGTGCGAAATTTTGCACGCAGTGACATCAGGTCTGGCTCCCTTCTACAGCACAGATATGCACAGTGTGTGCTGTGTTGCGTGGTGGGGGTTAATATTCTGTTAAGCTAACAGCCAAAACGTTTGTTTACTACTATACCACACTACAGGCGCAATGTGTGAACCGAGCTTACCCTGCGGGGATGCCCCAGCCCCTTGCGCCTCAGCCTGCCCACCACACGCGCCCAGCCTTCTGGTGGTATAATGCGGACAGGAAGCCATACTACGAACGCATTGATCGTAAAAGGTACGAGAGCGCGTATGAGTCGGCGGCGTGTTGGATCGGGAGCTGACAGACCAAACGAGCAGGTGCACCGCTCTCCCGCCCTAGATGATCAGGCGCAGCCTCCGCCCCCCAAGCATCCGACGTGGAGTATTGCCGCCATTACGTTTGCTTTTCGGTGTGCCTTTGCGGGCGTGGGCTATCTGCTCCGCACGCAGCGCAACGCGCAGATCCACGTCATCATCGGCAGTATCGCACTGGGGCTTGGCTTCGTGCTGAGGATTTCACGCCTTGAATGGGTGGTATTGATACTGGTGATGGCACTGGTGCTGGCCCTAGAAGCCGTTAATACGGCGATTGAAGCAACCGTAGATATTGCGACCAGCAGCTACCATCCGCTAGCCCGCATTGCCAAAGATGTGGCTGCTGGAGCCGTATTGCTCGCTGCACTAGCAGCCAGCATCATCGGCTGTTTGATCTTTATCCCGCCCCTTTGGAGGCTACTCGAACAAGTGATGGGCAGGTGATTGGTGGAACAACGCTCAACCCTTGATACGCTGATCCCATTGGCCCGCCAAGCGCGTTATTTGGGCCGGTATCGCCAGATTGTGCAAGTTCTGACTAAACAGGGCTTCGGCTATCTGTTGTCGCAGCTAGGGCTATATCGTCTCTTGGCCCTGCCCTATCGCACCATCCGCAACGAGCAGCCCTCCGCGCTGAGTGCTGCGGCGCGGCTACGGCTGGCAATGGTGGAGCTGGGGCCGACCTTTATCAAGATGGGGCAGGTGCTGAGTACGCGCCCTGATCTGCTCTCCGCCGAGTTCATCAGCGAGTTGAGCAAGCTCCAGAATACCGTGCCGCCCTTCCCGACCGAGCAGGCGGTGGCAGTGATCACGCAGGAGCTAGGGCAGCCGCCCGCCGCGATCTACGAGCATTTCGATGCCGAACCGATTGCCGCCGCCTCGATTGGGCAAGTCTATCGGGCCTACTTGCCGGGTGGCCGCAAGGTGGCTGTGAAGGTGCAACGCCCTGAGATTGACCACGTCATTACGACTGATCTAGCGATCATTAATGACCTCGCCGCACTCGCGCAGCAGAGCAACCTCTTCGGGCCGCAGTATGATCTGGTAGAGCTGGCGTGGGAGTTCAGTACCTCCATGCGTGATGAACTCGACTACCAGCGCGAGGCGATGAATACCGACCAGATGCGGCGCAACTTCCGCACCAACACGCTGGTCCGCATCCCCGAAATTTTCTGGCAGTTCTCCTCTAGCCGCGTGCTGACAATCGAGTGGATTGATGGAATTAAGATCAATGACTTGGCAGCCATAGATGCGGCGGGCATAGATCGGCGGTCCCTTGCTCGAAACAGCCTTGAGATCGTGATTGAGCAGATTTACATTCACGGCTTCTTTCACGGCGACCCGCACCCCGGCAATATCTTCGCGCTGCCACAGGATCGGATTGCGGCGATTGACTTCGGGCAGGTGGGTGCGCTTGATCGGCCGACGCGCCGCCAGATTGTGCTGTTGATGCTGGCACTGGTCAACAACAATCCGGATGCAACGGTGCGGGCACTCGTGGGGCTGAATGTACTGGATCGGCATGCGGTGACGGATGCGCTCCGGCGCGATGTGGTGCGGTTTATGCAACGCTACGTAGGCCGCCCACTGCAAGAGCTGACGGTCTCGGCGATCAGCACCGATCTGATTGACTTGCTGCACCGCCACAAGCTGCGCCTGCCTAGCCCAGTTGCCCTCCTGCTTAAATCACTGATTACGATGGAAGGCACAGCGAAGCTCCTCTATCCTGATATGGATATTTTCGCGGTGGCGCGGCCTATGCTGCAACGGGTGGCGGGTGAGTTGCTCGGCCCCCAGCAGCTGGCCAATGATGCGCTACTCTATGGGCAAGAGTTGGGGGATGTGCTGATCGGCTTGCCGCGCCAGATGGATCAGCTGCTTTATCAGGCAGGGCGGGGCGATCTCCTGATCCGCACCCACGAAGAGGAGCTACGCCGCGTAGCGAGTGCGCTTTCGTCGGCGGCGAGCAAGCTGGCCCTCGCGATAGTGCTGCTTGGCTTGCTGGTGGCACTGGGCTTGTTGAGTATTGCCTACACGGTGGGGGCATGGCAAGGGCTTGTGCCACTGGTGCTGGCGG
>CALCJV010000071.1 GCA_937967405.1 uncultured Chloroflexales bacterium
TCCCCACCCTCGATCTGCATCAAGCGGCCCCTAGCCCAGCTACCACCGGTGCTGCCCATCTCGATTATGCCTACTACTGCCAATGCACGGATTACGTGCGCCAACGCTTTGGGCTGTTTTCTTCCATTGGTTGGTTCTGGGGTGCCCAAGATATGGGGCCCTACCTGCGTGCCAATGGCATGGTGCAAGTCAGCACCCCGCAGCCGGGCGCAATTGCTGTGTTTCCGAGCTGGTTTGGGTATGGCATCAATCCTTATTACGGGCATGTTGCGGTTGTTGAGCACGTGTACTGGAATGGCGACGCGGCCCAGCTGGTGCTGCGCGGAGCCAACCAATCGTGGTTCGGGATATGGTCTGAGTATGGATGCGCGAATGTTTCCGATATGTATCACATTGCACACTCCCCGTACTACCCCTACATTGCCTACTACGTCTGGCCAGCCAAGCCGGTGCTCGCGCAGCCGCTGGAGATCTCCGATACAGACCGCAAAGTCACCTTAGGGCAAGCAATCACCGCAACATTTGCTGTCCAGAATATCGGCGGCGCGGAACTCACCATTGAGACGGTCATGGCCGGCGGGCGGCGCGGCGATAGCTGGGCTGCGGCAACCCAAGCTAACTTTAGCGGCAGCGAGCAGATCGTGCTTGCGCCGGGTGAAATCTACCATTACACAGGCACGTTCACGCCACAATACGTCGGCGAACACTTTGTTGCCCCAACGCTTAAAGTAGACGGCGCATGGTTGGAAATTCCTGATGGTAACATGGTGCACTATACGGTGGTGCAGCCAGAGATCACCAACACACCCCAGACACGCTCAGCCAGCATCGTGGGGAACTAACGCGGCTCCGCTCCCACCAATGCCGACGCACGGCCCATGTACGGCGTAAGCAGCTTCGCCGTACATGGGCCCAACTTCCAGCTGTCCATCCAGACAAATGCGCCGAGTCACGTGATTCGGCGTACAGTTTGGGGTTTGCGCTTACCCTGACGGAATTGGCGAAGTCGGCAACTGCAAGGGGTCTGTGGTAGATGGAGGGGTAATCAGATTCTGCTTCAGGAAGCGTACTAAGAGTTCATTGAACAGATCGGTATCATCAAGGAAGGGAAAATGGCGGCTCTCACGCAGCACCACCACCCCAGCTGCACTAATATGATCGAACAGATCTACCTGCTTCGGGCTAACCACATCATCACGCCCGCCATGGATCACTAGTGCCGGAACCCGCAAATTGCTGAGTTCTGGGCGGAGATCCGTAGCCAGCATCGAACGCACCGTGTAGCACAGCGTATCGGCACTCGACTTGACCGTATCATTGAGGATCTCACTCAGCGAAGGATCGTTAAACTCACCGATAAAAAAGCGGAACACGGTGCGCCGGAGCCAAGCCGAATCCGCAAACATATGCACCAGCGTGCGATAGCGAGCCAGCTTGAGCAGCCACGAGAGAGCGTGCCCCTGAAACGGTGCGCCTACCGTCACCACCTGAAGCACCCGTTCTGGATGATCCAATGCCGTCTTCATGGCCACCATCCCGCCCATCGAGTGCCCCACTAACATCGCCCGATCAATGCCGAGCGCATCGAGGAACTGGATCACTTGGCTGGAATACACTTCGATGCCACCCGTTGTACGTCGCCGTTGCGAGCCGCCAAAGCCCCAAAAATCAAAGGAGAAGGCCCGAAAACTCCGGCTGACCGCTTCCATAGACGGAAACCAGTACCGCCAGCTGCCGAGCCAGCCATGTAAAAAAATCACTGGTCGCCCGCGCCCAATGACCTCGTAATGCACCACTTGATCGCCAATGACGACAATACTCATAAAGGGTTCCGTCTAAATCGTCAGCATCGTCAGCATACTCCCTACGCACGGGAGAGCTACCTAATAGAACGACCATCAGCGTTGATTTGCCGTATGCGACGGCAGCTGTTCAGACAGCGTCTTGATCTGGGTCTGCATCGCTCCCAACAGATCAAGCAAATAGAGCCACGCCTCAGTATCGTTGCGCGTATGGCTGTGGTAGACGTGCTGCTGCTGGGCAACTTGGTGCTGCAAGCTGCTCAAGCGGTGTTCAATGCGCTCTAGGGCGGCCGTCTCGAGTAAGCCGATAGGCATGCGTGCCGTCATCCGCTGCGGCTCTGGGATGCGCGTATTCAATTGATCGAGCTGGTCTTGTAGGTAGGCCACCGATGCACCGAGCTGCATGTGGCGCACCGCAGACGCTTCCTGTTCATGCATGATCTCGGTAATCAAGGCCCGCAGATGGGTCGCTTCACGGGCTTGCTGCTGGGCTTGCTGCTGCAACAAGTAGGGCAAAAACCACAACAGAATCGCCAGTAGCGTGAGGATTGCGATGCCCAGTGCCACAAATAAGCCTAACATAGCATGCTCCTTTTCTCCCTGCTTACATTATAGAACGTAATCACGGTCAAGATCAAACCAGATCGCTGACCGTATGCTGAAGCAAGCATCTGTGGCACAGCTAAAAAGGGGGAGGAAAGTCGTAATGCACGGACACACGCAAGCCTGCCCATGCACTCGCCGCACGATAGACGCTCCTACACGCTAGGCAGATGAAGCGTGGGAGCTGGGGGCATCATCAGCAACGTCATCGTCAGCATCACTCGTCGCCCCATAGGAGGTGATATGCTTGAGCAGGCTAATTAGCACCGCCTTGACGCTACTGCGCTCCGATGCAATACATGGCAGCACAGGTATCTCGGCGGGAATGCCCAACCGTCGGCGCACATACATTGGCGGCAGAGCCGCCGGATCATCCTGCTTGTTGGCGGCCACCACAAATGGCGCGGGGGTGATCTCACGAAAGCGTTGCATCAAGTGTTGGGTTTCGGCAAAATAGGCCGGACGACAGCTATCGACCAAGACCACGTAGCCAATACAGCCCGTCGCCAGCTCTTCCCACATATAATCGAAGCGCACCTGACCGGGCGTGCCAAACAAGTAGAGCTTGAGGGTTGGAGTGATGACAATCGTGCCGAAGTCGAGCGCAACGGTTGTTTCGCTTTTGAGGCTACTTTCCTCGCGAATTGTGGTCTTAAAATCTGTATCGACCACTTCAATATCGCTAATTGAACGGATGAACTGTGTTTTGCCTGCGGCAAAGCTCCCCGTCACCACAATTTTGAGCATGTGTTTCACCGGCTGTCACTCCTCAAGGCTTACAGTTCGCTGACACGCCGCAGAATGGCGGAGAGCAAGGAACGCCCTACTCGCGGCGCACTCTGGCGTGCATCAGGCTGACTCGGATCAGGGTGGTGATGAGCCGTGTGCAGGGGTTTGGTGGGTGGGGCTATCGTTGAGCTGACATCAATTAAGCCAATCGCCAATAGTTCAGCGACAATCCGCATCGCTTTCTCTTCAGGCATGTTCGTTTCCGCGCAAATCTCGCGCAGCGTTTGATGATTGGCGGCATGGCTGAGGATTCGCCACTGATCCACGCCCAAGCTGACTTGGCTTTCGGTATTACTCGGAATCGGCGAGAGCTGGAGCCGCGTATCCAGCGTGACTTTGCGATACGGCACTGCTGTTTGGGGGCTAGTCTGGCGGCGCATATTCTCCAGCACCAGCCACTCGGCATCATGCTTGATCTGCACCGCCCGCCCCACCACCGACGGATCGTGGCGAAAGATGAAGCACGCGCTCGTCCAATCCAGCATATGCAGCACGGCTTCATCCTTCGTAGCCACCACCTTGCGCTCAGGCCCTGAGACAACGAACGCATCTACCAGCAAGCCTTGATTGACGTAGATCACACCCCGCTCATGGCGATTGTACAGCAGCAATACGCCCGTTTTCGGCCCCATCCGAAAGACCTGAAACAGATCACTCAGGGACATATCCTCAAGGGAACCTTCGAGTGCCATAGTTCCTACCTCAGCTTATTCATAGGCGTATCAGCCTTGCAATCCGGTCTCCGGTGAGCAAGCTCCTCTTCACGCTCGGCTTAGCCACCTTGCTCACCGCCTATCCCCAGTGGGGTGTTGTGCCGTGCACGCTACCCTGAAGCCACATCACTGGAGCCGTATCACTGCAACCGCATCGCGCCTACCGCCGGATCGCTGCGGATCGCTAGATCAATCGCCCAATTTCACGGGCAGCCTCACGTGCTTCAATCCGCACCAAGCCCAAATTCGCACCTTGCCGCAAGTTGATTGCCAGCAGGCTTTGCTCACCCGCTGGCAGCACCATAAACAGGCCCCCATCGGATTTGATGATCGTTTCTTCAGGGATTCCGATCTGCAATTGACCCGTGACACGGCGCGTCACACCCATCATCGTAGCCGCCATCGCGCCAACTTTATCTGCATTGGTATCCGATGACATCTTCGAGACCAACACAATCCCATCCATACCGACCGCCGCAACGCCTGCGACATCATTGCCGGTATTGTTCGTAAAGGTTTCGAGGACCGACGAAATCAGTTCTTGCCGAGTTGACATGACTATACCCTTTCCACACGCTCTGCGTGCAAACAACCTACCTCAAAAAAGGAGCACCACCCCGACAACAACCATTGTTGTGGGTGCATCTAGGCACTACCTTAGGCTTCCATGCTTATTGTACACGCCCCCTATCATTTTGCAACGGTGAAAGGCACTACGTGCCGGAAAGATTTAATCCTCTTGAGTGAAGACTTGATAACATAGTGAAGGCTTCGTAACATTTGGTGTTGCTGCCCCCACAACTCGCTATGCTAAAAGCAATAACATAAAGGCAAGTGAAAACAATCTACACAGCATAATAGCGCAATGAGCATCTTAATAACGATTAGTATGCTATACATAAAAAACACACTATAATGCGGTTTTTTTGAGTATCACATCTATCTACTGGATCATCTGAGTACACCTTAGTCAAGATTTCTGGAGCGAAAATTGACTATAATCCCAAAAGATCGCACCCTATTGCTAATGTTTTATGCTACAATTTGTATCTAACTTAGAATTTTCAGACAAGTAATTTGTACTACTATAGATTATGAAGGTAAGGAGTAGCATCATGCTTAAGACAGTATCATCCCATCGCAATGGGAGCACCCTGAATATGAGAAACAGCCCAATCGCTATGTCCAATGAAACTACTGAACTTGACCAGCTGCGTGCCAGCCTTGCCCGTCAGAAGCAACGCAGCACGCTGTTGATCTGGCTCGGCAATGTCCTCAGCCGCGTCCATGATCCCGACCAGCTCGCCCAACGCAGCATCCAGCTGATCACCAATGCGTATCCAATGAACTGCTGGCTGATTATCCACGATCAACGCACGGCGTTGTACACTGGCTACAGCCATGTGGATCAGCGTGAGCAGATGCTTGATCCGGTGGCCGGCCACGATCTCTATACCCAACCGGCAATTGCTGCGATCTGCACGCACGGCGAGAGCGCGGTGATCAACGATGTCTCCCGCGATCCGCGCTGGCAAGCCCAACAGCTGCTGCCTAAACACGGCAGTGCCCTCATCCTCCCACTCAGTTACAATGGAACCGCCTTAGGCGTATTGATCATGCACGCCTACGAACTGCGGGCTTTCCCGATTGATGATGCCCTGCTGCTCCAGAGTGTCGCCTCGCAGCTATCCGTTGCCCTCACCCATCTACACCTGCAACAGAGCTACCACGAACGGCGGGAGCAGATCCAGACCTTACTGCTCACCAGCCAATACAACGCTACCCCACACACCCTTCAAGAGCTAGCCCAGATGGTTCAGGAACGCGGCTCGCAGCTCTTTCATGTGCAGCGCACGCTCCTATTTGTGGATCGCGGCACGGGTCAGCCCGAACTGGTGCAGGCTCCCACCGGGCGGCTCTATACCCACGAGCTGTTCCAGCAGGAGATCAACACCCTTGCCACCAACGTCTGGCAAACTGGCCAGAGCCACCACGCCCAGCTCACCGAGCCAATGGACTTGCCCTGCCTTGCCGTGCCGTTGCAAAGTGTCGGACGCAAAGTCGGTGTTCTGATGCTGCTTGGTGATACGCCGGAAAGTCTCGCGTTCTCTGCCTCAACATGGGCCTTGCTGACCGTATTTGCCAATCTGGTGACGGCAGCATGCATCCCGCTTGTAACCTCCAGCCCGCAAGCCACACCACTGCCCGCCGCCGCTGCGGTGATCCCATCCGCCGCTGCCGAATCGCTCCAACAGCTCAAAAACCAAACGATGACTTTACGCAGCATGCTAGATGCCCTCAGTGATGGCGTGATTCTGCTCGATGCGGACGAGATCGTGCTGGAAGTGAATGCAAGCTTTAGCCAAACCATTCTAGGGGTGCACCCGCGTGAGGTCGTCGGGCGAGCCTACGATGCCATTTGGCAGGAGCTGGAGCAGCGTGGCTTGCACCTCAGCTCGCACCCCGATCATAGCCCCAACGCCCCGAAGGGCCGCCAGATGTATGCCGTCAAGTGTCTCGAC
>CALCJV010000072.1 GCA_937967405.1 uncultured Chloroflexales bacterium
CATATTGTCTTCGTTGCCAACGTGCTGGGGGGCACCCGCAGGTGAGCGCACCACCGCTAGCACCGCAACGGTCTTCGTCCTACGTCAGTTCTTCGTCTGAAAAATGTCTCGTCTTGTCCGTATTCACTTGGTAAGGTGCAAGGTTGTCTGGGCAAAAAAATTACCCCAAACGATTTTCTTCGTTTGCACGACACACCGTTCGTGACAACTCATTCAATATAGCATGCTGATAGGGGCTTGTCAAGGGGGTTTTTGGGGCGAATGCTGGTGCGTAATTAACCGAGCGAGCAGCACAGCTTCAGGGCGTGCGCGGGCATTGTGGTCCGGAATTGACACATTGCCCCTGAGCGTGTACACTTGCCATAATATTGGCACCTAAACGTGATTGCAACGCGCAATGAGTGAGCATTCTGTACCCCAACCAACCGACCTTGATCCGCTCAATCTGCCCGATCTACTCGACGGAGCTGATCGCCCACTGCTCACGCCCCGCGAGGCCCAGCGTAAGCCCACTCTGCTGGCAACCCTGCTTGGCTGGCTGGCGGTGCTAGTGGCACTCGTGTTGCTGGCGGGCATTGCCGCCGCGTTGGTGATCCTTGCGGGCGAGTACCGCTATGCCAACTATATCTACCCTAACATTCATGTGCAGGGCGTGAACCTCAGCCTGCATACGCCAGCAATGGCACACAGTACACTCGAACGGCACTACGCCCGCTTCACGCGCAATCCGGTGGTACTCACCTATGCCGAGCAGACATGGCAGCCCACAGCGGCCAATCTAGGGTTACACCTGCATTACGATCAAGCGGTGCAGCAGGCACTGGCAGTGGGACGCGGAGGCATACGCGCCGATAACCTTCGCACCGCTGCTGCCGTCTGGCGACACGGCTACAGCTTGCCCTTGCACATGGATGTCGATCAGGCGGCCATCCAACAGTATGTGTTGGCTCTTGCGCCGCAGATCGAACAGCCCCCGCGCAATGCCGATCTCCAGCTCATTGGCACAACCCTGATCATCACACCGGAGCAGGTGGGTGTGCAACTGCTCGTAGATGAGACGGTTCAAGAGATTACGGCTGCACTGCACAGCCTCAAACCGCAGTCTGTGGCAATTCGCACACGCACGATCTCCCCAATCGTGCGGGATACCCAAGTTGCTGCTGTTGCCGCGCAAGTGCACGCGCTCTTTGCTGCACCGATCATTGCCACCGTGCCCTCCGATGAAACCTACCTCTGCCCGCCAGTGCAGGCATGTACGTGGCAATGGACACCGCGCCACTTTGCACGCTGGGTGGGCCTGCTTCGCACCGTGCCCGTGAGCGGTACACCAACGTTTGAGCTAGTGGTAGATCGGCGAGCCATTGAGCGCGATCTGCAACCGATTGCACAGGCAATTTACCGCCCCGGTGAGCTACCCCGTGCGAATTGGAACAATGGCGAGCTGGTCGTATTTCGTGAGGGCACGCTCAGTCGCGGGCTAGATCTCGTACAGGCAGGTTATGCCATTGAAGCCGCTCTGCGCGATGGGGGGGGAACCGCGCAGGGAGGTGCGCCGCGTATCGTCTACCTCCCCACCACGCACCTGCCACCGCCGATTGTGCAGGCCAACATTGCCAAGCTCGGGATCACTGAGCTACTTGGGGTCGGGGTGAGTTCATTCCGCGCTTCTGCCCCCTACCGGATTACCAATATTCGTGCTGGGGCGCGGCGCATGCACGGCTTGCTGATTCCGCCCGGCACGGTGTTTTCGTTCAATAGCGCAGTGGGTGCAGTGGATGGGCGCAACGGCTTTGTCGAAGGGCTGGCGATCATTCAAAACCGCACCCAAACCGAGTGGGGCGGGGGCTTGTGCCAAGTCTCAACGACGGTGTTTCGGGCCGCATTCTGGGCAGGCCTGCCGATTGTTGAGCGACACGAACACAACTTTCGTATTCCATGGTATGAGGAACTCGGCGAGCCGCCCGGCTTGGATGCAGCGATCTACACGGGCTGGGATGATCTGCGCTTTGTCAATGATACGGGCGGCTACATGCTCATCCAAGCGTGGGTTGATCTGGAGCGCGAACGGCTCTCGGTTGCGCTCTACGGACAACCGCAAGCCAAACGGCAGGTCCGCATGGGGCATGAAGTTATCGCTACTGTGGCTGCCAAAGCTACGCCGGTGTATATTGATGATCCGACCATGCCCGCTGGAGTAGTGCGCCAAACCGACTGGGCGCAACCGGGCATGACGATCAATGTCTATCGCACCGTAACACAGGCGGGGCGGGTGCTGCTACAGGATACGTTCCGCACCGAATTCGAGCCATGGTCGGATGTGTACCTGCGCGGCACACGCTGAGCGAAGTTGCACCATGCATCGGTGGGTGTTTCGAGCTGCTAGGGTGATTGCCCTACCTGTACAATTGACATCGCCCTGAATCAGACGTATACTATACGTATTGGAATATTCGCTGTTTGCCAGTAGCGTTGGTAACAAATCGGGTAGTTTCCCTTTGCAGGATTGCACCACTGATCCGCTAAACACGTTGGGCAAGCCTGTTTTTCATTGCTGGCAGACGTATACACGGAAGGTTATGGACAGTCATAGTCACCCTACAACTGGTCTGGGTTGCTGCGTACCCGTCGGGCGTGTAGGAGCCAGCAGCATACAGGCTTGGTCTGTAGCCAAGCGGTGACACCTGTCCCGTGCTGCGGAGGCTATCCTCCGCCCGCAGCCATACTCACTTCTCTCCTGCCCCGTTCGCCCTTCTCCAGACCGTCACGAGCGCGTTTTCACCGCCATTGTCGGCGCATCAGCTTGTAAGCGCGTGATGCTGTCGGCTCGTTTTGTCAAAGGAGGATGCCGAATGTATGCCGTACCAACGACAGGGATTCATACCCTCTTGCCGCCGATTGTGCGGCTGCACGAACAGCCTGCCGATATGCAGGTTGCGCCCGCGCTGAGCTTTCCGCAGCATGTCACAGTGGCCCAAACACTGGATGCGCTGCACGCAATGCAGCACAGCATCGCGTGTATTTATTATCTGTTTATCACCGATCCAGATGAACATCTGGTGGGGGTGATTAGCCTGCGGGATTTGCTGTTTGCTACGCCCCAGATGCGCCTGTATGAGATCATGGATCGAGAAACGGTGCGCCTTGCAGCGGATGCCTCGCTCGAAGAACAGGCCCACGTTATGAGCAGCACCGGCTTGCTGGCGTTGCCGGTCGTAGATGAGCGCGGGCGGCTGGTGGGTGCTATGGATGCCACCGATATGATTGCACAGCTGGAGCAGCGCACGACGGCTGCCGTTTGCGAAGTGGCGGGCGTAAGCCAGCCTGAAACCGAAGCGGCTCCCTCGCTGACGGCGGCAGGTTCACGCTTGCTGTGGCAAGCTGCCAGTCTGCTGGGAGTGGTGCTGGTGGCATGGGCAGTGCTGCACAGTGTCCCCCTCACGGCGACGGGTGTGGCCTTGCTGAGCGGCATCGTGCTCCTTCGCCAAGCTGGGCTTGTTGCCCGCCAAACGGCCACGCTCACGTTGCGGCGGCTTGCGCTCGGCACGTTGCACCCGTCCCGTCCGGCGCAAGTGTGGGCGGTAGTAGGATATGAGCTACGCCTCGCCCTACTGATCGGGGCGGTAGCGGCTGTGGCGGTAGCGATGCTGGTTGCAGGCAGCATTGGCGCACCGTTCAGTGCCTTGATTGGGGCAACCGTGTTTGCGAGCATCCTCCTCAGTAGTGTGCTTGGGGTGCTGTTGCCGGTGTTTGCCCAGCAAGGGCAGGTTGATCTGCGCCACATACCGGTGGAGAGTGTGTCGCTGCTTAGCGACATGTGTGGTATCCTGCTGATCCTGAGTGTCATTGGGATTGGGCTAGCGAGCTAACGATTGTGTGGGGCGAACCTACACGAGGGGGCGGGGCACGTTGGAGCCGAGGGCTGCCGGACGTTCGCTGCTGCCCCCGATCACCCAATCAATTATAATCAATAGCGACCGTGAAACCAGATCAACCAAACCAACCAAACCAATCAGATCAACCAAATCAACCGACCCCCCAGCTGAGCGACATCATCCTTGAAGCGCACGAAATCAGCCCGCGCTGGCAGGCATGGCTAGCGCAAGCGGCTCGCGCTCAAACGGTGATTATTGAGCAGCTGGAGGATGGGCGCGTAGTGCTGCGCCCAATGCCCGCTATTGATCCGGTGTTGCTGGCCCATGTGCGCGTTACGATGGCTCGCTACCACGAAGCACTGACAAACTTGACATAAAATGCGCTACCTTACCGCAACTGATCTGCTGTTGATCCACCACGCCCTGCTGCACGAATTCGGGGGGATCGCGGGCATTACAGAGGCCGGCTTCGGGCGGCTCGAAACAGTGGTCGGCACGCCGCGCCAGAGCATGTTTGGCGCAGACCTCTACCCTGACCTGCCCAGCAAAGCGGCAGCGTTAGTCTTCAGCCTGATCCGCAACCACCCCTTTAGCGATGGCAACAAACGCACCGCCGTCGTTGCGCTCGCGGTGTTGCTCGAACTGAACGGCGCAACCCTCACCGCGAGCAATGCGGAGGTTTACGATCTAGTGCTAGAGATAGCGGCGGGCATGCCCCGCGCAGCGATCACGGCGTGGGTCGCTGCCCATAGCCACCCGCTTCCACCGTGCACAGGTGGAACGCAGTTGTGATACAATAGCTTAGAGCTTGTAACCTCCTGAACCGTTGTGGGTGGCCTCGCCAATCAGGTCAATACCCCGCAACAAGGCAGACACTTCAGTTGGGGTCCATCCACCAGAGGAACGGGTTTTATGTCGCAACCAGCGCGGAATGCTTCACAGCCACGCTCGGTACTGGCCGAAGATGAATTAAAACAGGTTGTTGCATTGCTCATCAAGCAAGGCCAGCAGCGTGAGCCACGCCACGTTACGATCCAAGAGGTGCAGCAGGCCCTCGCTGCGAGTGCTGAGAATGAGGCGGTGCTGCGAACCGTTGAGACGGCCCTGAGTAACCACGAGATTGAAATCTTGCGTGAGCCGGTTGATCTCGATGGCGATGATGAGCTTGATGTGACGATGGCGGCTGTTGATGATGTCCTCGTCGAGGAGCTATCGGATGCGCTGCTTGGCGATAGCGTGCGGCTCTACCTGCGCGAGATCGGGCAGGTTCCGTTGCTCACGCTTGAGCAGGAACAGGAGCTAGCCCGCGATATTGCGCGGGGGCAAGCCGCCGATGAACGCCTCCAGAGTGGCGAGGTGTTCAGCCCAGCTGAACTGGAGCAGATGCGCCTTGAGTCGTTGCGTGGCGACGAAGCCCGCCAGAAGATGGCGGCCGCCAATCTGCGCCTTGTGGTCAGCATTGCCAAACGCTACCGAGATCGGGGCTTGCCCCTCCTAGACCTGATCCAAGAGGGCAGCTTGGGCTTGCTGCGGGCCATTGAGAAATTCGATGTGGACAAAGGCTTCAAGTTTAGCACCTATGCGACGTGGTGGATCAAGCAAGCCTTGAGCCGGGCCCTTGCCGATCAGTCGCGCTTGGTGCGCCTGCCGGTGCATCTGGGCGAAACGCTCAACCGTATCCAAGCGACGCGCCGCCACCTGACGCAGAAGCTAGGGCGCGACCCTAGCGATGCTGAACTGGCTATAGAGCTGGGGATGAGCGAAGAGAAGCTCCGTGAACTGCGCCGCACCGCCCAAGACCCAGTGTCGTTGGCTACGCCGGTTGGCGAGGAAGCTGATAGCACGCTGGCCGACTTTATCCCAGACCCACGTGCACTGGATGCAGATGATGCAGCCGCTAGTGGCATGCTCCGTGAGCAGATTATATCCGCGCTCGATCAACTCACCGAACGCGAACGCAAAGTGCTGGAGCTACGCTACGGCTTGAGCGACGGTCAGCCCCGCACGCTCGAAGAGGTTGGCAAAGCCTTTGGGGTGACCCGCGAGCGCGTGCGCCAGATCGAGGTGAAAGCCCTTCGCAAGCTGCGCCACCCCCGGCTCGGTAAGCTGCTCAAAGATTATCTCGATCAGATGTAGCTCGAATAGCCTAAGGAAGAACCGGTAGTTGCGTATGAATTCGACCTTGCGCCCGCCCATCTTTGCCCTAACGGAGCAGCAACACGCTATGCTTGCGCTCGCTCGCCAGCTGGCCACGCAGTTTGCGGAGCGGGCTGATGAGCATGACCGCAACGGCACATTCCCGTTTGAGAACTATACTGCGCTGCATGCATCGGGCTACCTGCGCCTGCCGGTGCCCCGCGAGTATGGCGGCATGGAAGCGAGCCTGCTGGATGTGGTGCTGGCGCAAGAGCAGCTCGCGCAGGGTGATGGGGCAACTGCGATGGCAGTTGCCATGACGATGCAGATGCTGGGTCGGCTGCGTGAGACGCGCCAGTGGGAAGCGGCTCTGTTTGCGCGGGTGTGCCGCACGGTGGTGCAGGAAGGCGCACTGATCAATGCGGCCGCTACCGAGCCGGATATGGGCAGCCCCTCGCACGGCGGCTTGCCCGCGACGGTTGCCACGCCCGCTATGCAGGGCGATACGGCTGGTTGGCATGTCACTGGGCACAAGCAGTTCATCACGATGGCTCCTGTGCTCCGTTACTTCGTGGTGAGTGTGCGCCTACCTGCTACGCCGGACATGCCCTACGGCGGCTCGGCGAATGCCATCATCGAACGCCGCCCCAATCAGGACGTGGCCGGGCTACGGCTGGTGGATACGTGGAGTGGCAATTTGGGCTTGCGGGCCAGTGGTAGCTACGATGTCTACCTCGATCAGGTGTTTGTGCCCGATGCGCTGCTGGTGGATCGCAAGCCCGCTGCGCCGCCCGATCAGCCTGCGCCTGCCGCCAAAGCGGTAAGCAATACGGCGTGGTTTGCGCTCACGTTGTCGGCAGTCTATCTGGGCATTGGGCAGGCGGCGTGCGATGCTGTGTGCCACTACGCCCAAGAGCGTATTCCTTCGGCACTGGGCAAGCCGATTGCGACCCTGCCCAATATTCAACGCCGGATCGGGGCGATCCAGATTGAACTGGATGCGGCGCGGGCGTTACTCTACCAGACGGCGCAGTCGTGGGGCGATGCGCCCCAGCACCGCGAGCAAATGCTGCCGCGCATTGCCGCCGCCAAATACACGGCAACCAACGCCGCTGTAGCCGCCACCGATCAGGCGTTGCGCGTGGCAGGTGGCTTTGGCTTGCAGCGTGTGCTTCCGCTCGAACGCTACTTCCGCGATGCGCGGGCTGGCGTGACGCACCCGCCCAACGATGATGCCGCACTAGAGCTGGTGGGGCGCAGCGTGTTGGGGTAGGTATCGGGTGGCAGGTGCTAGGTGTCAGGCACTAGGTGTCAGGTGCGTGTCTTCCCCGCCACCCTTCTCCTTACCCCCGTGCCATTCTTCGTGTTCTTCGTGGTATGCTCGACCCCTTGCACCTAATCTCAGGCTTGCGATATACTATAGACACGATAAGCCCTTGTGCATCTCGCCCGATGCATGCCCGATGAAGGAATTGCCGCTGATGTCTACCGAACGCGAATCGCTGGAAAAGCAACGCGCCGATCTGCTCGAGTCGTTGGGCCTGATTGATGAACGCATTGCCCAATACGTCTCGCCCACCGACGTGCCCCTGCAACTGCTCCGCGACCAGAAGAGCCTAAAGCAACGGCTGGCCGACATCGAGCAACGGCTCCTGTCCACGCCCGCCGCAGCTGCACATATTCCGCCTGCTCCGCCTACCACCCAAACGATCATCAACACGGCGGCGAATCAAGGCGCACAAGGCGTATTCCACGCCCCTGTGACATTCAACATTAGCCCGCCAGAGCCGCCCGCCCCCACGCCCGCACCGCCCCCGCCGCCGGATCAATCCGGCGGCTGAGGAAGGAAGCCGGATCAATCCGGCTCGCAACGCACCACCCCGCCCCGCATGCCCCCTGACACCTGCCCCTTCGTGTTCTTCGTGTCCTTCGTGTTCTTCGTGGTTTGCGTTCCCTGCCGCCTAACACCTGCCCCCTGACCCCTGCCCCCTGCCACCTAGCACCTACCCCCCGAATCCCTGCACCTGTGTTACCATGGACCTATGTGAAACATGGCACACACCTACGTGCAGGAGGGCTGTTATGACCGACACGCTACCGGTATTCCCTGAGCTGGCAGAGCATCGCTTCGCCAATCTGTACACCTACCGCAAAACGGGCGAGGCTGTGCCTACGCCGGTCTGGTTTGTGATGCTGGACAATACGCTGTATATTGGTACGAGCATCCATTCGGGCAAAGCGAAACGCATTCGCAACTTTCCCCAAGTCATTCTTGAGCCAAGCGACGCGCAGGGCAAGCCGCTCGGCGCACAAGTCGCTGGACTGGCCCGCATCGTCAGCGATGGCGACGAGATTCGCCGCGCCCAAGCTGCGCTCGGCAAACGCTACGGGGTATGGAAAGACGTGATTGATACGGCCTATCTGGTCACCGGCGTGCTGCGCGGGCGCAAAGAATATCCGGCAATCATTGCGGTAGTCCCCGCTGATGCGCCCCATGCCCCCATCCCGCACATCGCCCCTCCGCCCGCGCCAGAGCCGATCTTTCCCAATTTGATTGGGCATCAGTATATGAACTTGATCACCTACCGCAAAACCGGCGAAGCCGTGCCCACGCCGGTCTGGTTTGCGATTGCGCTTGATCAGCGCACCCGCCAGCAGGTGCTGTATGTTTATACCCAGCCCAACTCCGGCAAAGTCAAGCGTATCCGCAATAACCCGAATGTCACGCTAGAGCCATCCGACGCACGCGGCAAACCGCTTGGTGCGGCGGCGGCGGGGCAGGCTCGCATCATCAGTGCGGCAGACGAAGCGGCCCATGCCGAAGCCGCCTTCAACAAGAAGTACGGCATCCAGAAGAAACTCTTCGAGATGCTGATTACCAATGGGATCGGGCGGCTGCGCGGCATATCTCACGAGGGGGTCTATCTTGCAATTGTCCCTGCCCCATCCGCGCCCGCAACAGAAACGGCAGCCGCGTGATCACGAGCTTCAGCCAGACCAGCAGCGTGGTGCAACCCGCCATGTTGCTGGTCAGTGCGCCGGCCAGCATCAGCTTTGCCACACTGCAAGCCGAACTTGCGCTCTACCAGATGTGGCTGCCGATTGTCCCGCTGGATGTGCGCCTGAGCCTTGCTGAGTTGGTGCGGCGCAATGCGGGCGGGCGTTACCAGATGCGCTACGGCACACTAGCCCACTACATCCGCGCTGCCACACTCGCCGCGCCCACCCCTGATCAGCCACCGTTGGTGCTCGGCGGCCCCACCTTGAAACGGGCTACAGGCTATGGGCTGGCCCGCGCCCTTGTGGCCGGCGCATCCGCGCTCCCGCCCGATCTCGGCGAGCTGCTCGACATAACGCTGCATGTGCGCCCCACCCCACCCAACTACGCCACCGTGCTGTACCAGTGCGCCACGCTTGCCGATGCGGTACGCTTCGCCGATGCGGTGCTGGCCGAATGCCTTGCGTTGCGGGCCCTAGCGGTGCGCGAAGCCGGCACACAGGTGGTGGTGCTGGCTGATCTCGAAGGGGTAGCGCACGTCCTCACGCGCCAACAAGCCACCCTCGCGCAGTGTGCCCAGCACGTCGGCGCAACGCCCCTCGCGCCAGATGTGACGGCGTGGTATGCGTGGGAGCAGGCTGCTCGCACTGCGGTCCATGATCTGAGCCTCCTGCTGCCGCGTGGAGCCATGCCCGCCTTGATCGAGCAAGCCCGCCAGCTTGCCCGCCGCTACCACCTGATCCTAACCTTCACCGGCGATCTAGGGGCGGGGGTGGTGCGGCTGGCATTGCACCCGCACCCAGCCCAGCCGATCAGTGCCCCCGAAATTACCACCGCCCGCAGCATCATTGCCCACCATGCCGTGCAGCACGGGGCCGCCCTTGCCAGCGATAGCCATACGCCACCACCCACTCTGCCTCGCCCCACTGCTGCCGCCCCCGCGCCGCGCAACTCGCCCCCATCGCCTGCCCGTAACAAGCGGCATGCCTCGCCGTTTGTGCGCCAGTTGCAAGCTGTCGTAGGAGCCGAGTATGTGCTGACACGCCCCGATGATCTGCTCACCTACAGCCAAGATGCCTCGATTGCCCGCCCAACCGGCCAGCCGCGTGCGGTAGTTCTGCCGCGCACCACCGCCGAAGTGCAGGCGGTGATGCAGCTTGCCCACCAAGCGGGGGTGGCGGTGGTGACACGCGGCGCGGGCAGTGGCTTGGCGGGCGGGGCTGTGCCGGATGGCGGCGCACTCGTGCTAGCCCTTACGCGCCTCACCGACCTGAGTATTGACGCGCCGCAGCAGATTGCCCACGTTGGCGCGGGCGTGCCCACGCTCGATGTGCAACGCGCCGCCGAAAAGCACGGCCTGCTCTATGCGCCCGACCCGTCCAGTCAAGGCATTTCGAGCATTGGCGGCAACATCGCCTGCAACGCGGGCGGCCCGCGCTGCCTGAAATACGGCGTAACCGCGAACTACGTCACCGGTGTGACCGCCGTGTTTGCCGATGGGCAGATCGTGCAGCTCGGCGATGCCATGCTGGGGCAAACGCTGGATGCGAGCCTGCTGCATCTGCTGATTGGCTCGGAAGGCACGCTTGCGATTGTGACTGAGGCCACGCTGCGCCTGATCCCGCTGCCCGCCGCCCGCTGCACTACGCTGGCTCTGTTCCCCGATCTGGATCGCGCATGCCGCACGGTCGAGCAGATTATGGCGGCGGGGGTGTTGCCCGCCAGCCTCGAATTGATGGATGATACGACGCTCGCGGTCGTTGAGGCTTACCTCCAGCTTGGCTTGCCGCGTGATGCTGGGGCAATGTTGTTGCTGCTCTCCGATGGCGAACCAGAGCAGGTGGCGTGGGAATCCGCCCAGCTCGCGCACCTTGCCTACGCGGGCGGTGCAAGCAGCGTCAAGGTGGCCCAGACGGCAGAGGATGAAGCCCGCTTCTGGCAGGCGCGGCGGGCGGTATCACCTGCGCTGGCACGGGTGCGCCCGAACAAGATCAGCGAAGACATCTGCGTACCGATTCCGAAGATTGCTGCAACGGTGCAGGCTATCAAGGCGATCAGTGCCCAGTATGATTTGCCGATTCCAGTCTTTGGGCACGCGGGCGATGGCAACCTGCACCCGAATGTGCTGTTCGATGCGCGAGATGCCCACCAAACGGAGCGAGCGTGGCAAGCTGCCGAAGCGATCTTCGCGGTGGCATTGGCACAGGGCGGCACGCTCTCTGGCGAACATGGCATTGGCGTGCTGAAACGCCCTTTCTTGGCGCAAGCATTGGGCGAAGCGGTGCTAGAGCTACATCAGCGCATCAAGCAGCAGTACGATCCGCACCGCCTGCTTAATCCCGGAAAGATGTTAGAATAGCGCGGGTGGGTCGGCGCGACGAATGCGGGCTGCATATATTGGGCAGCCGCTTGAACTGATGGAAAGGATACACCGCTTATCATGTCAAAAACAACCAACCCGCGCACCCTCGCTCAGCCTACAGCTAGCCTGCGTACCGTCCTGATCGGGGCGGGAGCAGTGGTGGTGCTGCTATTGGGTTTGGTGCTGACCGGGCTGATCCATAATGTGTGGGTGCAGGTGATTATTCTGGGGGTGGTGCAGGGCTTAACCGAATTCCTGCCGATCTCCTCGACGGGCCACCTGTTGATCGTCTCCAACCTGCTTCAGTTCCCGTTTAGTCTGGGTGGCACGTTCGAAATCTTCATTCAGCTTGGCACCGTCTTTTCGGTGCTGATCTACTACTTCCGCGATCTGGTGCAGCAGGCGCAAGGCTTTACCAGCCAAGCAGAGGTGCGCCGCTTTTGGCTGGCGGTGCTGCTGGCGTTCATCCCCGCCGTGATTGTCGGCTTGCTGTTTGGCGATTGGATCAAGGCGGTGATCTACGACACCCCCGCCGTGATTGCCGCCGCGCTGATTGTGGGCGGGATCGTCTTTATTGGGTTGGAACGGATGCCCCTACGCCTAGTGACAACCGCCCAAGAGACCGACATCTCCTTCCGCCAAGCCCTGACGGTTGGCCTTGCCCAAGTGGTGGCCTTTGTGCCGGGGGTGTCGCGTTCGGGGGCCTCAATTGTAGGGGGGCTATTGGCGGGCTTGGATCGGCGGGCGGCAACGGCGTTTTCGTTCTACCTCTCGATCCCCACGCTGGGCGCGGCAACGGTGGTAGACCTGCTCCGCAACCTCGATCAGGTCACAGCTGATGATGCGGCGCGGCTGCTGCTAGGGGCTGTGGTGGCGGGCATTGTGGGGTGGCTCAGTATTGGCTGGTTGCTGCGGTTTGTGGCTACCAACAGCTTCGTGCCGTTTGGCATCTACCGCATTCTGGCCGGCGTGCTGATCCTGCTGATGGTTGCGGCAGGGGTGCTGTGAGCCACGCCATAGCCCACATTCCCGCCATAGATGACCATGTAGCCGCCGCGATTGACGCACGGATCATACCCGGCGCAGTCGTCCTCGTGCGTCAGCATGGGCAGGTGCGCCACGCTGCGGCTTACGGCACGACGATGTACGCCGATGCGGGCACGCAGCCGGTGCAGCTCGATACGGTGTATGACCTCGCCTCGCTCACGAAGCTGTTTACCGCCACCGCCGCGCTGCAACTGGTGGCAGCAGGTCAGCTCAACCTCGACACCCCCGTTGCCCACTATCTGCCGATGGTGCAAGCCCGCAGCATCACCGTGCGCCACCTGCTGACCCATACCACTGGGCTAGAGGTGCGCCTTTCGAGCCTGCGTGATCTGTCCCCCGCCGCAATCCGCGAGCAGGTGTATGCCTTGCAGCCGACCTACCCGCCCGGCACGCGCCTTGCCTACGTCAATGTGAGTACGCTGCTGTTGGGCGATCTTGTCGCGCAGGTGGCGGGGCAGCCGCTCGATCAAGTGATAGCCACGCGGATTACGGCTCCGCTTGGGATGTCCGCTACCCGCTTCAATCCGCCGCCTGCCCAGCGCAGCCAGATTGCCCCGACCGAATGGGATGACTGGCGCGGTGGTTTGGTGCAAGGCGTAGTTCACGATGAGAGTGCCTACGCACTTGGTGGCGTGGCGGGGCACGCGGGCTTGTTTGGCACGGCGGCTGATCTGGGGCGGTTTGGGCAGTGTTGGTTGCAGCAGGGCACGCTCGATGGGGTGCAACTGCTCCCGCCTGATCTGGCGGCCCAAGCTATGACCTTTCAAGGGACGAAGCTGCATCTGTCGGCTGAGCTACCCTTCCAGTGTGGCTTGGGCTGGATGCTGGCTCGCCGCGACTTTATGGGCGATGCGCCGGCCGATGCGTGCGGGCATACTGGCTTCACGGGGCCCGTGCTTTTTCTGTTGCCATCGGAGCAGCTCAGTGTGGTGGTGCTGACCAACCGTACCTACCCCAAACGGGGCGCACGCGCTCATCTTGCAGTCGTGGCGGCGATTGTGGCGGCGGCGCGGGCGGCGGGTGGCTAGGCGTTTACGCGGATGCATCTGCTCCCGTTGCGAGTAGCGTTGTGCGGCGAATCACAGGATCGAACAGGGCCCGGATAGGAATACGAAAGCCGGTAATTACCTGACTCTGGATGTCACCATCGGCTGCACGAAGCTGCAATTGCTAGTGCCCCGCGTGCAGCACGTATTGCTCGATCTGTTGCTGTTCGGGGTCAATGATCCAGTATTCGCTTACCCCATGGGTAGCATAATCCTCGAATTTCACGCCACGATCACGCTCGGCGGTGCTGCTCGATAGCACCTCAGTAATGAAGTCTGGTACAGGAAAGATGAGCGTATGGGGCCTGAATACACTGCTGCACGGGCCGCAGTGAAAAAACATGCATCTGGTTCGTAGGCATTGCGGGTGAGCTGGATCAGCACTTTTTCGTGGAACACCTTGCCAAGCGGATGAAGCTGAAGATAGAGATTGATCAGAAATACCAGTTGCAGACTCGCAACACCATGTTGTAAGCGCACCGGTGAATGCACAATCATCTCGCCGTTGATCCATTCAGCTTTCAGCCCCTCATCGAGCGTAGCATAGAAGGTCTGGCGCAGCTGCGCCTCATCAGGGGTGAGCGGTTGGAGCAGATCGGCTACGTGAGGGCTGGTAGACATAGTGTACTCCTCTGGCACGGAACAGTGTTGCTGGCACTATACCATGTATGGCAGCCCGTGTGCCAACCGCACCTACCCTAGCCCTGCCAGCACCGCATCTACCGCCCGTGCCCACGTCCATTGCTGCGCCGTTTGGCGGGCGTGCTGTCCCTTCTGGCGGCGTTCGTGGGGGTGGGCGGCAACGTGGCGTAGGAGTTCAATAAGGGCAGCCTGATCCGGCGCAGCCCAGCGGGCATCGCGGTAGTAGCGTGAGCTGGAATCGGCGGGAACCAAGCCGGTGATGGGTAGGGGGTAACCATTGTGCAGATCGAGAAAAGCCGTCGGCGCACTCCAGTCGGTGGCAATCGCGGGCACACCGCATGCCATTGCTTCGAGGATCGGCATGCCCCAGCCCTCGCCGCGAGTTGGCAGCACAAAACAATCGCTGAGGTGGTAGAGTTCCCGCAGTTGGGTGGCGGTCAAAGTCTGATTGTAGATCAGCCCAATCGGAGCGGTGGGGGCAGGCAACCGCGCCAGCAGCTCGCGCAGGGGATTGGCGGCCGGTTCGCGGCAGTCCACCTTCAGCAGCAGCAGCACCGGATCATCGCGGCGGAAGGCGGCCGCATACGCAGCGAGCAATACATCCCAGCCCTTGCGGATGCCCCACTCAAACACGGCCAGAAAGATCGTCAAGCCGCCAAGTTGGGTGCGAGGGTTTAGCGCGGGCGTGAAGGTGTCCGTATCTACGCCGAGCGGGACAACGTGGATCGGGCGAGTTACGCCGGATGCCTGAAACACCTCCGCACCCCATGCCGTGGGAGTCCAGACGGCGTGCATCTGATTGGCTTGCTGCACCCATGTTGGCGGGAGGCGATCTACTTCGAGCATGGTGAAGCCGATCCGGTAGCTGCCACTGTTTTTGCTAAACCGATCCCCCGGCGCATAGACGACTTGGGGCACATTGAGTGGCACAGGCATGGCTTGCAGTGCACGGATGCGCGGGTGCAGCTGGCCCATCAGGAGCTGCTCATCGTAATCGGTGCCGTAGAGATAGAGCGGGCGCACAGCTACACCACGTGCATCCAAGCCCAACACAAACGCCTGCGCCGAACCGCTATAGCCAGTTGGGGCAGCAAAAGTGGAATGCCAAACCAATGCGCTAGGTGGGTTGGGTGGAAGCACGGCGGGGGCAGGCGGGGTGGTGCTAGTGGGTGGCTCTGGCTCGGCAAGGTGGGCCTCGATCCGGCGGCGGGCGATGCGCTCCTGATCAAGTTGCACCACAAGGCTATCCAACACGCGCACGATCTCGGCGTGGGTAGTGGTAATCTGCTGTAACTCACGGCCTAGCAGCCACCACGCCAGTCGGGTGCGGAGCCGTGCCAGTAGGTTTGTGGCGGGTGACGGCTGTAGCTCAAAGTCGTGGTGCAATGCGGCGAGTTGTTCAGCCAAGTAGGGATCGCCCAGCGCAACGTTAGTCAAGGTGGGCAGGTGGGCTAGATCAGCGGCGCGATGCTGGGGGTGCTGGAGAGCGTGGACGACTGCATCCAGCACCGGCTGATCAGGCGTAAGTGTGATTGGGATAAGCATGGATGGTTCCTTGTTGGTGCTAGGTGACAGGTGTCGGGTGCTAGGTGCTAGGTGACAGGTGTCAGGTGCTAGGGGTCACGCAGAAGATCGGCTGTAGGTCTGCTACCTGCTACCTGCTACCTGCCACCTGATACCCGATACCTGCCACAGCTACTCTAGCGGGCGGCGGCGCATCGCCGCGAGTTGCTCGGCGAGCAGCCCAAACATAAACACGACCACTGACCCGACACTCAGTGCAACCACCGAATTGGGCAGCCGGAAGCGGTACGGATCGGTGATAAAGAAGCTGATCAGGAATGACAGCACGGCCAAGCCAAACATCGCCAGTGCAATCGGAAAGTAGACCCGTAGCGGTGCGAAGAGCGAGATCATCCGCAGAATAATTAAGAAGAACTTGACCCCATTCTTGAAGAGCTTTTGCCCGCTCTGCCCGCCCTGTCGTTGGCGGCTCTCGATGGGCACAAAGCCAACGGTGTAGCCAGCCTGCATCAGCGCGAGCGTGCTGGTGGTGGGGTAGGAGTAGCGATTAGGGAGCAGGTGCAGATACTCAAGAATGACAGCCCGCCGCACGGCACGGTAGCCACTGGTCAGGTCATGCACGGGCTGCTCAACCAGATAACTGCCGACCCAGTCTAGGAGGCGGTTGCCCACCCGCCGCACGAGTGTATCGCCCTGCGTCTGGGTAGTGCGTGCGCCCACCACCAGATCAAAGCCCTTGGCCAATGTGCCCAGCAGCAGAGGGATATACTTTGGGTCCATCTGGCCATCGCCATCCATCAAGAGGATCACCTCGCCCTGCGCGGCACGGATGCCCGTTTTCACAGCGGCTCCGTTGCCCATGTTGGTGGCGCGTTGGATCACGCGGGCCCCTGCTTGGGCCGCTTGGGCGGCCGTAT
The DNA here is from genome assembly GCA_937967405.1 of uncultured Chloroflexales bacterium. Lineage (GTDB taxonomy): Bacteria > Chloroflexota > Chloroflexia > Chloroflexales > Chloroflexaceae > JAAUTZ01. The sequence goes on from CALCJV010000072.1 coordinate 16,545, forward strand.
CATCGCTAGAGTAATCATCTACCACAAGCAGTTCGGCATCCGGCAGATGCTCACGCACTGCTTGCACCACCGCCGCAATGCCATGCCCTTCATTGTGCGCTGGGATCACCACGCTCACGCTGAAGGGGTAGCTGCGCGGGCACGGCGCAAGCGTAATCGCTGGCTCTTGGGTGGCGGGCGGGAGCGGACGGGTTGCTAGCAGGATCGTCTCGCCGTAGTGCGCCGTGAGCAGGTGTTCCATCCAGCGATAGGGGTACTGCCATGTGCCCACCGTGAGCATCTCCAGTTGTTCACCGGAGCCATTGTGGGCGGGCAGGGCGTAGTGCTGCGGGGGCGGGATATGTAAATCTTGCGACCAACTGGCCATATTCATAATGGACATGCCGTAGCTCTGCCAGACAAAAATCTCTGGATGGCGAAAGCCAGCCTGCAAAAACGCACGTTGATACTGGTGGAGCTGTGGGCGGCTCTCGTTGATGCCGTAGGCAAGCTCAGTAGCCAGTGCCGCTTGGATTGCATTTGCATCAGCGTGAGACGGTGTGCACGGTTCGTGGATGCTGATGAGTCGCCCGCCGGGGCGGAGCACACGCTGAAGGCTGGCAATCAAGCGATCCAGATCGGTGGTGTGGTGTAGCACGGCTGAGCCGAAAATGAGATCGAATGTGCCGTCCCCAAAGGGCAAGTTCTCATTATCGGCAATGATCGTATCGAAGCACGTCCCCGCCTGCTGCATAATCGCTCGTGCCCGCCCCAGCCCGACCTGATCATCGGCGGTAATATCTACGGCGACCACGTTGCAGCCTGCAAGGGCGAGGTGCTTACTGGCCCAGCCGCGTCCTGCCCCAATATCCAGCACCCACATGCCCGGCTGAGGCTGGATGATTTCAAGCGCAATATCGAAGCTACGGGCAACGGTCGTCCATGGTTCGTAGGGAACAAAGGGCAATTGCCAATCCAACTCCGACGGGCTGTATCCGCCTTGATCTTTATGGTATTGCACCCAGCCGGCTGCTTCACGCGCAAGCGGTTGCCAGCGTGCATCGTCCACGTAGAGGTAAGCCATGCCGGCTCGAATCGGGTAGGTTGTGCCGGTGCGTGGGTTGACCAGCGTGCCTTCTTCGATCCACCCACGTTCGAGTGCGGCAGGCGCAGCCTGTAGTTCAAGGGAACCGCCATCAAGCGGGCAGCGCAGGTATGGCAAGAGGATAGTACGCATGCGTTACCCGTTCCTTATGCACTGGCATGGTGCGTAATTGGATGTATCGGCACATACATGGGTGGTGATGATGGATACTCACGATGTTGTGCGGTTCTGCTGCTCCAAAGCGTCTAGCCGCTGTTGTGCGGCTCGCATTTGCTGTTCTAGGTCGTGTAGCCGTTGATCAGCATGGGCACTTGCGATCTGGTTGATCTGGGCCTTGATTGCGAGCAGATGGGCGATGAGTGTATCTGTGGTACGAACGGTTGCCCCGTGAAACGTGCTGATCTGCTGCCACTGTGGGAGGTTATACCACCACGTCAGCTTGCGGATGATGTGCTGCCCAGTGCCAAACAGCTGCCCTACTACAGATGAGCTAGGTGGGGTGATGCGCCACGGATTGACTGACCATTCATGATGCATCACCTGCACTTGCTCAGCCAAGTATGGGTCAAGCTCCATTAGCGGATCAAGAGCGGTTACGGGTTCAGCGTATGGGTCTTGGGCAGCTGCTAACTTATGAGCAGCATGCTCGATCACCTCACGGACATCATGTGAAGCTGTTGATACCCAAACGAGCGTCATCGTTGTATCCTTCAGCGCACCTTGCCTTGCGGTGGCTAACGTACTATCAGCGGCAGATAGACTCGGTTCAAGGTACTCACCTGCACTTGAACTTGGATCGTGAGCGGGGGACTATCGCCAGTGATCCGAATGGTTCCTTGATAGGTTCCTGCCCCAAGCTCTGCGGTTTGAAATGTGATCTGCAAGGTTGCCGGTGTTGTGCCATTCGTAGGGGTAAGTTGCAGCCACGCTTGATCGCTCTGAGCTTGCCACGCTAGGCTCCCCCCCGCAGCATCGGTAATTGTGAGGGACGTAGACTGTTGGCTGCCGAGTTCGACCAGTGCGTTAATCTGCTGGGTGGGGGTTGTTAGGCGGGGGGACAGCAAGCGGGCTTCGTTCAGGCGGTTGCGGCGGAATTCAGGCCAATCCTGCTTGGTTGTTGCTGGTACGGCAAGGCTCCACGCAAAGAGACCGCCCGTGTTCCCGTTCATACCACTGGCCGCAATCAGATCAAGGAAGCCATCGCCATCCACATCGCCAATAGCAGGCGCACTGTTGAGGGTGAAGAACGTTTCCAAGACCCACTTTTCAGGGGGTGGGGGGAAGGTGGTGCGGGTGAGTTGTTGCCCGTTACGATTCCAGACTACAATCTCGAAGTTGGAAGGTAACACGATTTCATTCCGCCCGTCGCCGGTCACGTCGGCAATGAGTGGCGATGCTGGCGTAGGAAAGCTGACGGTTGAGACACCATCCGGCGCGGCAGGGGTGAATGGCTTGACGGGCCAGCCGGGCACGGGCGTGCCATTGCCCTTCAAGGCGTGAACCCAGCCATCTTCAAGGTTGACGACGACTTCCAGCGCGGGGTCATCATCGAGCTGACCGAGTGCCGGTGAAGCGAAGGCATTTGCCGTGACGGGAATGGGCCAGCCTACGACAGGCTGCCCCGTGTGATGCCATGCGTTGAGCTGCCTCCCCGCATTCGGATTCAGTTCGTAGCCGGGCGGGACACAGGCGGGATTCGACCAGCACGTCCCTGTGCCGACCACAATCTCAAGATCGCCGTCACCATCAATATCACCAATCGCCGGAGAGGAGTAGATGACCTCATCAATCTGGACGGGAAAGCCGGGCATGATCGTGCCGTCTGCACGATACACCAGAATGCGCCCGCCGTTCGTTGTGCCAAATGCTGGCTCAAGGTGGGTGTCAATGCCAATAATAATTTCGGGTGAGCCATCACCATCTAAATCGGCAATCGCTGGCGATGACCAAACGGTATCGCGCACAAAGAAACTCAAGCGCGGGGTGCAGTCATTGTTGAGAAAGTGAACGTGGGCATCATAGCCGCCAAAAACAATCTCAAGCTGCCCATCGCCGTCGAGATCAACGAGTGCAGGCGAGGAGTAAATCCCAGATGGGATGTTGTTGTTGTTGAAGCTAAGTGGCGTAAACTTGCAGCGCAGTGCGCCGGTATGCTCAACGATAAAGAGTGCGCCGGGTAGCGTGGGGGCAAAGGTACTCCCCGCCGTCACTACCACTTCATTCGTACCGTTGCGATCCAGATCACCAATGGCCGCTTTGCTCTCAATCGGGGTGGTACTTGGCTGGATTGACCAGATTGGTTGCCCCGTGCCGGTGTAAGCATGCACTCTGCCATCCGTGCTGCCAACCACAATATCGGCGATGCCATCGCCATTCAGATCGCCAAGTGCCACGGAAGAACTCCGAATGATATTGCCGAGCAATCCAAGTGGGAAGCCCGGCTTGGGTGTAGGGGCAGGAGCCTGTGCCGCTGCTGGGGGAACTGCGGTAAGAATGGCAACGCTGCTGCCGACCAGCACAGCGATGCAGATGATCGTGATGATGGTGCGCTGATACAGGCGATGATGGTGGCGTTGCTGCATACGATTAAGAATTTCCCTTGTTAGCGAGCTGAACAACCACAGCTTGGACGATAGCGTGCTGCGATTTATCGGGGCCCTAGCCTTTACCTCGCACGATTATACCACAACTGCACGAGCACCGCGCCGCCCTCCTGCTGATGCCCTGCGAAGCGAGCCGCCCGAAACTGACGCAACACGGTACTGGGTTGTATGCTATAATCACAACGCTTTCAGTCGTATAGCTCGGTAGGAATATGCCAAATCCAACCCGTGATGAACTGCTCCGCCGCCTTGATGAACTGTGGCGGATTACACCACAGCCACTCAGCTCAGGTCTGCCGTTGGTGGGACAGCTTAAAGAGCAAGCGAATGCGTTAACGCGCTGGTATGTGCAGCCGATTGTCGCGCAGCAGAATCAGTTCAATGCGGCAGTGGTGCAAGCTATGCACAGCCTCGCGGCGAGTATTGATCAGCGTAGTGATGCGCTGGCCCAACAGCATCACCTCCAGTCGGAGGCGGAGATGCGCCGCTTTGAACGGAATGAACTGCTCCTAGAACACGCGCAACTTGCCATTCAGCAGGATCGGGAAACCCTCCAGAAGATCTATATCCAGCTTGCGGATAACCTCGCTGAACATCAAAAGTTGATCCTTGCCACGCAGGAATTTGCGGATTACTTGCGGCAACGGATCGAGGCGGATGAGCAGCGGATAGAGCGCAACCGTGCGTTGCTAGAATACATTGTGCAACACATCCACGATCTCGATGAGATGGGCACCACCCTTACTGCACAACTAAGTACCCTTCAGCTTGCTGCCACCGCCCAGCCGTCTGCTGTCGCTGAGACTAGCGCATGAATGTCACGATCATTATTCCAGTCCACAACGGAGCGGATTACCTCACCCCCTGCCTCCATGCCGTCCTGAGCCAAACGCTAGAACCGCAGCACACGCTCCACGTCCGTGCTATCGAAAATGGTTCGACGGATGCGAGTGCCACCATCCTTGCCACCAATTTTGTAGCGGTGCAGACGTGCGTGTTTGACCATGCGCTAGGATTTGCGGGAGCTGCGAATGCTGGGATTCGGATTGCGCTGGAACAGGATGCGCCAGATGTCGTTGTCCTGCTTAATCAAGATACCGAAGTCCATGCGGGCTGGCTTGCCGCGCTGCTCGCAACACTTGAGGCTGATCCGGCTGTTGGTATAGCTGGCAGCAAAGCCTATTTCCCAGATGGGCGGATTCAGCATGCGGGCGGGGAATTGCTGCTCCCGCTGGGCTATGGGCGTAATCGGGGCCATGCCGAAGATGATCACGGGCAATATGATCAGCCCTCCGCCCCCGATTATCTTTCCGGCTTGTCGCTTGCGCTGCGGGTCACGATGCTGGCCCAGATTGGCTTGTTCGATGAGGGCTTTCACCCCGCCTACTACGAAGATGTTGACCTGTGCCTGCGGGCGGTACAGGCTGGGTGGCAGCTGCGTTATGTGCCCACCTCCACCTTGACCCATCACGAGGGGGCTGTCAGTGCGGCGGGTGATTACGCCCATGCGGTGTTGATCGAACGCAACCGGCTTCGGTTACTCCTGAAGCATTTGCCCTATACCACGCTCCAAACGGAATTTGTCGCTGCCGAAATGGAGCAAATCGCACACCGCGCCGCCGCATTGCGCGTGCATGTGTTGCGCCGTGCCTATCTCGAAGCAATGATGATGCTAGCCACCATTGCGCCGCAGGCAGCGTGGCGCGATCACGCCGATGCCGTTGTTGCTATGCTTGCTGACCTGCGCCAGCACGCCGCACACGCCGAGCGTAACCATCGCTTGGCATATATGCAGCAGCCTATTCCTGTGCCAACGCTGCCCAGCACTGAGCCACCCTCACCGCCCAACGATCTCAATGGAGATGAGCCGAACGATGCACCAGAACCGGAACAACCGCCAGCGACTCTGCCTGATCGTCGTCCGGCGACAGCACCACCTGTCTCGATCATCATCTTGACGTGGAACGGTTTGGCCTATACCCGCGAGTGCCTTGACAGCCTACAGGCGTATGCGGCCGGAGCCGATTTCAACGTGATTGTGGTAGATAATGGGAGTACCGATGGGACTCGGGACTACCTGCGGGGCGTGACTGGCATCACCCTGATCGAGAATGCAACCAACGAGGGCTACGTGCGGGGCAACAATCGCGGGATTGCCGCTGCGCCCCCCGATCACGACATCTTGCTGCTCAACAACGATACCCGCATCCTGCACGCGGGCTGGCTGGGGCGGCTGCGTGAGGTGGCCCACAGCGACCCCACCTATGGGATTGTGGGCTGCCGCCTCTTGATGAGCGATGGTCGCCTGCTGCACATTGGTACGTATATGCCTACGCACACCTTCTGGGGCTGGCAGTTGGGCGCAGGTGAAGATGACATCGGGCAGTATCCGGCAGTGCGTGAAGTGGATGGTGTCGTCGGTGCGTGTATGTACATTCGCCGTGATCTGATTGATCATATCGGTGTCTTAGATGAACGCTTCTTCTCCTACTTTGAGGATACCGACTTCTGCCTCAGAGCCATCCAAGCAGGCTACCGTGTGGTGTGTGTCGGCGATGTCGCCGTGTTACATCACGAGAACATAAGTACTACGATTAACCGTGTGAGCCATTCGGCCATGTTCAAAACGTCGCAGCAGATGTTTATCGCCAAATGGCAGTCCTACTATCAACACGAACGCTACCGCCAGCGACTGTTGTGGCACTCGATGGTCAGCGCACCGAGCGGTTATGCTACGTCGTCGCGCCAGCTTGTGGTCGCCCTCGATCAGCAGGGGGTAGATGTTCGCCTTGCGTATATCCTTGGCCCAGATGCCCACCAACCACCGAGTAACGATATTCGGGTAGAGCAACTTCGCGCACGCCCCAAAGATACGAGCCTGCCCCAAGTGGTGTACTTCTTTGGTGATACCTTTCATAAGAATAGTGGAGCCTATCGGATTGGCTATACGATGCTGGAGGTCACTGGGCTACCAATGGATTGGGTGCGCCAAGCCAACTTGATGGATGAAGTCTGGGTTCCGTCGCATTTCAATCAAGAGACGTTTCGGGCCAGCGGGGTCATTCGTCCAATCCATGTCATCCCGCTCGGTGTAGACCCGAACTACTTCCACCCGCAATTGAAAACCACGCGCTTTAGTGATCGGTTTACGTTCCTCTCGGTCTTCGAGTGGGGCGAACGGAAAGCGGCCGAAATCCTGCTGCGGGCTTATACCACCGCCTTCACCGCCAGCGATGGAGTTTTGCTGGTGCTCAAGATTGATAACCGCGATGGAGCCGTAAATGTTGCCCAAGCGATTGCGGATATGCAGCTTCCTGAAGATCGCCCGCCGATGGTGCTGCTCTACAATCAAACCTTTCACGCCTATCAGATGGGCTGCTTGTATCGGGCGGCGGATTGCTTCGTGCTGCCTACTCGCGGCGAGGGCTGGGGCATGCCTATTATTGAGGCGATGGCTTGCGGTGTGCCAACCATTGCCACCAACTGGAGTGCCCAGACTGACTATATGCACGCTGACATCTGCTACCCGCTCAATGTGGCTCAGCTTGTCCCCGCCGTGGCCAAGTGCCCCTACTATGCGGGCTATGCATGGGCTGAACCGGATCAGGATCACCTCGTCTATCTCATGCGTCACGTCTATCAGCAGCAGCACGCCGCCCGTAACGTAGGGCTACGCGGAGCCGCCGAGATCGCTGCCCGCTGGACGTGGGCGCACGCCGCTCAGCGCATTATTGAACGATTAGAGGCAATCGGATGAGCAACGAAACGCCCGTTGAGCAAGTCTGGGGCAATTGTGCCACCATGCGGGACCAACTCCCGCCGATGCTGGGCTGGCTCGATTCACCCTTGCTGCAACGGCTCTACATTCAGCCAAGTATCTGTGGTACGCCCGATGGGAATTGGCTCATCGCGTTAATCGAAACGCTCAATATTGCCCGCGATGGCACGTGGCTTAGTATCGCCTGTGGCAGTGGTGGGCTAGAACTATTCGCTGCACAACAGCAACTCTGTGCCACTATCGAAGGGGTGGATATTGCCCCACGAGCGATTACGCTTGCTCAACACCACGCACACGAACAGGGCCTCACCCAAGTACAGTTTCGCGTGCAGGACCTTGAGCACACCCGCCTTACCCCCAACAGCTACGATGTGATTTTGTGTGGGATGGGATTGCATCACATTCGGCGGCTTGAGTATTTCTACGAAGAAGCAATGCAGGCCTTGCGCCCAAATGGTTGGTTGCTGCTCAATGAATTCGTGGGCCCAAGCCAATGGCAGTGGACTGATACGCAATTGACCCTTGCGAATGCGCTCCTTGCAGCCCTGCCGGAACGCTATCGCATGCATGCCCTTGAACACAGGCCAAAAACAACGATTACACGCCCGACTATTGATTACATGAATGCCGTAGATGCGTCTGAGTCAATCCGTTCAGCAGAACTGTTGCCACTCTTACAGCAGCATTTCAACGTCGTGCATGTGCGTGAATATGGTGGAGCCATCTTGCATCTGCTGCTAGAGTATATCATTGGCAACTTCGATCCGCAGGACGCGCATGCTGTCGAACTGCTCCAACTGCTGATTGCGACTGAGCAAGCCCTCATGCAGACAAAGCTCATTGGGAGCGACTTTGCAGTGGCTGCTGCCCAAAATACGCGCCAAAGCTATCGCCAACCGTACTTGCCGTTCACCAATGAGCAGGAACGCCATATTGTGCGGGGCGTGTATGCACTCGAACAGCAAGATACACCGCGCCCCTTCTGTTGGACTGCGGCCGAAGCAGAGTTCGTATTGCGCTGCCCAGCGCATGCCCGCACCCTATCCATGCAGGTGTTGCTCCCGCCAGTCGAGCGCACCCTTACCATCGCTGTGAATCACACCCCGATTGGCGCAGTGCGCTCACCTGCGCTTCCTGATCCAAAACAGTGGCATTGGCAGGAGCTGCTCTTTGCGATCCCATCACAGCTCCCGCCCCAACCAAGTATCACCATCAGCGTTGATCGGGCGTGGTCGCCCGCCCATGTCTTGCACAATGCTGATCCACGCGAACTGGGAATCGCAATTGCCCAGCTTGCCTATCAATGACGACTGCGCTTAACATCGGGATAGACATTTCGGTGCTGCGGATTGCCCAAGCCGGTGTACTCACGTATGCCCGCAGTGTGCTGGAGCAGATGTTGACAGCCCCTACGCCACACCACTGGACACTGCTTGATGTGCTGCCCCTCAATCCGCAACGCTCGCCACTTCAGCTCGATCTCAACCAATTTGCACCGCATCGTGTGCGGGTGGTGCGTTGCCTTGCGCTACCCCGCCATTACCTGAGCCAACAGCCCTACGCGCAGCAAGGATGGCCACACCGGCTTGCCAGTCGGCTTGATCGGGGGCTTGATCGTGCATGGGCCGTGGCGGCGGCGGGAGCAGTGGGGGTGCAGCTGCGGGCAGCAACGCGGGGCTTACACCTGTTTCACTCCTCCGACCAGTTTCTCTATGCACCGCCGCGTGCTGCTGCCCTGCTGACCATTTATGATGTCACCCCGTTGGTGCATCCTGAATGGCATGCCCATGCCAATACGCAGATGCACTCGGCAAAAGATCGCTTCGCAATGGAACGGGCAGAGCATATCATCGCCATTTCGGAAGCCACCAAGCGTGATGTGATTACGCATCTTGGCATCCCCGCCCAGCGCATCAGCGTGGTGTATGGAGCCGCTGATGCACGCTTTCGCCCCTACCCACCGCCCACCCTTGCGCCGGTGCTAGCCCGCTACAACGTCTCCGCAGGGGGCTACATCCTGAGTATCGGGACGCTTGAGCCACGCAAGAACTATGTGCGTCTGATGCATGCCTATGCCGATCTATACCACACCTTGCACACCGACCAGATCACGCCGCCCCCATTGCTGATTGCAGGAGCGCACGGCTGGCTGTATGAGGAGATTGTCGCAACCCCAGCTCGGCTAGGGCTGAGCAACCAGATTCGCTTGCTTGGCAAAGTTCCGGCCGATGATCTGCCGCTGTTACTTGCTGGAGCGGGCATGTTTATCTACCCTTCGCTCTACGAAGGCTTTGGATTACCGGTGCTCGAAGCCCTAGCAAGCGGTGTGCCAGTGATTGCTGCCAATACCACCTCGCTGCCAGAGGTCCTCGGTGATGCGGGCTTGTACTGCGATCCTTTAGACTCCGCAAGCATGACCCGCAGCATGCAGATGCTGTGGCGCAACCCAGACCTAGCCCAACAGCTACGGGCGGCAGGGATGGCACGTGCACGCCAATTTTCGTGGCAACGAGCTGCTCGTGAAACAATCGCCGTGTATGAGCATCTCAGCCGCACACCGTAAGACTCTGATACCCCACCACCACTAACTTGATGGAAGGAGATGTCCGTGAGTGATATACCAGCCAGCATCCAGCTCCTTGATGAGCTACGTGAGTTGACGCTTGCGGGGCAGCTTGCCGAACGCAATGCGAAACTGTGGCAGCACCCAGAAGTCATCCGGCACTATTTGTACAGCTTCGAGCTAGATAATGCAGGTAGTGCGGTGCTGCACCCTTATGTGAACGATGCTCTGCCGCGTTTCTTCCACACGCTCGAATTGCTTCCCCACCAAACTGGATTGAAGGTGCTCGAATTAGGGGCGAATCCGTATTTGTTTACAGTGTTGCTGCAACGCTTCTATGCCTATGATTTGAGCTTGGCCAATTTCACTGGCCAAGATATTTACGATACCACCATGAGCACAGCAGCGCAGCGTATTTGGAGTACCGCCTTTGGTGAAGATCACACCTTCACCTATACCTCGTTCAACCTTGAACTGTCTGATTATCCCTACCCTGACGAACATTTTGATCTGGTGCTGTTCTGCGAGATTTTGGAGCATCTGGTGATTGACCCGCTGAGTGTCTTTCCCAAGCTGCACCGGATTATCAAGCCCGGTGGGCAGCTGCTGATTACCACGCCGAACGCAGCCCGCCTTGCGAATGTTGCGACAATCTTATCGGGGAGCAATCTCTTTGATCGCTATCATCCTCAATATGGGGTGTATGGGCGACACAATCGGGAATTTACGCTCGAAGAACTAGAAGTTATCTTGGAGCAGGCGGGTTTCCACAATGAACAGCTCTACACCCGAGATCGGTACAACTACGATGCGATTAAGCTCTGGAGGGACAACTACGAACGCCCAGCCCACATTCCTTACAGCAAGACGTTGGTTGAGGCGTGGCTGAAACTGTTGCGTGTACCGACTGAGCATCGCGGAGACAATCTCTATGCACTGGCGCGGCGGAGTTAGTCCTGTGGCGGGGGGCTAGGCTGAGGGTGGGCTTGGGCAAGCCGCGTCAATTCCGTTTGGAGCTGCTCCTGCTGCTGGCGCAGGGCGTAAAAGAGCTGCACACTGGTGGCATTGAAATCGCGCTGCTGGGCGATCACGGGGGCGAGCAGCCGCGCAAAGGTATAGCGGGCCATCCGGCTGATCCGTCCACCGGCATCGGCGGGATCGCCAAACTGCCAGAGTTGCTCAGCCCGCTGGATCAGTGTGTCAAGCGGTTGTGGCTCGGTCGGTTCGGTTGACATCCGTTGCTCCTGTTTAAGCGGCGGTTGCACGGACAAAGGCGACGTGGCAAGCCCCCCACGCGGGCGTTTGATGGGGTGCTGGCAGAAGTGGCGTAATGGTTCCAGCACCTGTGTCCATGTGAGCTGTGCGCCCAGCTGCTGCGCGTTGTGGGCAAACGTAGCTCGCAGAGCCGCATCGCCTGCAAGTCCAATCAGCGCATGGGCAACGCCCGCTACATCATTCGGGGCTACCGTATACCCTAAGTTGTACGTTTGCACCAATGCCGCCGCCGCATCGCCGCTACTGACGACGCTGGGCAAGCCGGCCCAGAGATGATCGAGGAAGCGCGAACGCACGGCGGCATAGGTCGTTTCGAGATGGTTGTGGTGCAGTGAGACGGCAATATCGGCATCAAGTAGGGCATCTGCCCGCTCCGCATAGGGAATCCACTCACGGTAGAAGATTACCTGCTGATCCAGCAAGCCCAATTCGGCGGCGAGCTGTTCGGCGCGATGCGGCATCTGCATGGGCTGCACCGTGCCGGGATGGGCCCCCGCCAGAAAGACGAGGCGCACCTGTGGGCAGGCGTGCAGCACGCTTGGCATTGCGCGGATCAGCGTGAGCGGATCGAGCCAATCCCACAGCCCGCCCGTCCACAGCACAAGCACCGCATCGGCTGGAAGAGCGGGATGCGTCCCGCGCAGGGCGTGGCGGTGCTGGGTGGGTGGTGTGGGTGCCACGCCAAATGGCACCACATCCAGCCATCGGCGCAACGTCGGGTCGGCATCAGTCAAGGTCGGCGTGATCTGCCCCTCGGCCAGCAACGCGCCCATATACAGGTCGCGCTGGCGTTCGGTGGCGCACATCAAGAAATCGCCCGCAGCGAGCTGCTGGTGCAAGAGCAGGCGATCCTGTGCGGCTTGCTGGATGCGTTGCTCAAGGGGGGCGTGGCGGAACAGCTCCAGATTCTCTAGCGCAATTGGATCGTACAGATCGAGCGCAAGCGGCTGGCTGATCTGAGCCAGCGTGGGGAAGGGGAGCAGCAGCATGCCATTAGCAATCACGACCGTTGCTGCCGCGAGGTAGGGCGCAAGGCTGGCGGCATCGCCCCATGTGTAGGAGCCACAGGTGAGCATTGGCGGCAGGGCTAGCCCGGACAGATCGGGCGGCTGCGGCGCAAGCAGCACAACCGGCTGGGTGGCGGCGAGGGCGTGGGCTAGCTCCCAATAGCGGATGCCAGTGCCCGCCATGCGTGCGCCGATGACATCATGGCTGAGGATGAGGATATGTGCCATTGTCGTTACATTCCGGGGCTAGCCTGAAGGAGCTTCTCCACAAGTTCATGAACCTTTGTAGATGGATTATCATTGGCAGGATCGTGAGAAACATACCCGCTTAACAAGGATTGTGCCCGCTCAATAGCAGTTTTTTGATAGGGCTGAAGTTTTCTGAGAATACGCAGGTCATTCTTTTTATACGTGCTTAGTAGATGCGTTTCGATTTTGTTCGCGCAGGCTTCACAGCTTAGATGGCTATGGCTGTGACATGCTACAAGATGGAGCAGATACCATAACTCAAAGCATGGATTCGAGTAGGCAACCTGAAAGGATGCACTCAAAGCATTTCGCAGAGCAACCTCAAAATCATATGCTACCACAGTATCCCGATCAAAAACACACCAGATAGAATCGTATTCTTCTGCTGCATCCGCTACAATTTCTTGAGCCTTTTTCACAACCATTTGGGGAGCACCACCACCTGCCGATACTACTTTACTACTCACCCGAAACTGCGCGAAATAGGTCTTTTCAGTCTCCCCCTCGCATACAATAAGGAAGCGTTTGCGAGGGTTCCTACTATTGGGAGGTTGCTTACTGCTGTGCTTCGATGAGAGTGACTTCCGGCTCAACTGAGTGTACTCCTTTGTAGCTATCCGCTCCCTCAAAGATTTGCACGAGATTGCCGATGTAGGGGATACCGCCATATCGCCCTTGGAGATACCTGCGGGCATATGCTTCATCGTTCCGCACTTTGTA
>CALCJV010000073.1 GCA_937967405.1 uncultured Chloroflexales bacterium
AAGATTATGGCCCGGGTCAAGCTGGTCAGTGCAGAGGAGATTGACGAACACGCCTACGCCTACACGCTGCCGCTGCTCGGCTGGTATTTCGGGCAGGCCGGCTTTGCCATGAACAAGGTGCGCTTCGGCTACTTCGAGGCACTGATGAATATGTGGGCTGTGGCCGAGCGGTGACAGACGCGAGGCAGGTGCTATGGAAGGTAAGGTATACCAGACAAACCACGAAGAACACAAAGAATAGGAAGAACACGAAGGAAACAAGAAGAGAATATACTCATCCTATCCCCTTGTTGTAGTGTTCTACCCTATGACTTCCTTCGTGTTCTTCGCGCCCTTCGTGTCCTTCGTGGTTTTGCTTCCTGTCTTCAGGACGAACCAATTTACACCAACTGGATGGATGGCAACTCCACCAATGGGCGGCGGATCGGTTCAGTGGGAGCTAGCACCTCAGCCGTGCCGACGGTTGTCACCTCGCCAGCTTGATTGACACACTGGCAATCGAAGATCAGCCGCTGCTTTTCATCATTCTTCTCCGTCACCGTAATCGTCACTGTGATCGTATCGCCGATGTATACCGGACGGCGGAAGCGCACGGTCTGGCTAATGAAGATCGTGCCCGGCCCCGGCAGCTGCATGCCAAGCAGAGCGGAGATCAACGCGCCGCTGATCATGCCGTGGGCGATGCGCCGCTTGAACATCGAGCCTTCGGCATACTCCTGATCGAAGTGGGCTGGGTTGCGATCTCCAGACAGAATCCCGAAGATCGTAATATCTTCTTCCGTGATCGTGCGGGTTAGGCTAGCACTATCGCCGATGTTGATCTGGTCATATGTGCGATTCTCAATGTACTCCATGCGTTTCCTCCTCGCTGATGCATCGCTTGTGCGGTTTTCCCACGAACACCTAGCACCTGATACCTGTCACCTAGCACCTGCCAATCACCCCTACGCCCGCTGCGCGAAGGCTTGTACGCCCGTAATCTCGCGCCCGACAATCAAGGCTTGGATGGTATCGGTGCCCTCGTAGCTGTACAGCCCCTCAATATCGGCGAAGTGCCGGGCAACATGATATTCAAGGAGCACCCCGTTGCCGCCGAGCATATCCCGCGCTTCGGCGGCAATCCAGCGGGCTTTAGCGGCATTGTTCATCTTGGCCAGCGAGGCCATCGCTGGGGTAAGCTGATCGGCGGCAGCTAGCTGGCTCAGGCGCAGGCAGAGCAACTGCATACTGGTAATCTCGGCCAGCATCTTGGCTAGCTTGACTTGGATCAGCTGGTAGTGGGCCAACGTTTTGCCAAATTGGGTGCGCTGCTGCACATATGCTACTGCCGCCTCGTAGCAGGCCAGTGCGTGGCCGAGTGCCTCCCACGCAATCCCCACCCGCGCACTAGTCAAGACGCGGCTGGTATCCTTGAAGCTGTGCGAAGCGGCAAGGCGATGCTCGCGGGGCACGCGCACATCGCGCAGAATGATATGCGCCTGACTCAACGCACGCCCCGCAATTTTGCCGGTGATTGGTTGAGCATCGAAGCCGGGCGTACCCTTCTCCACCACAAAGCCGCCCACATGGTCATCGTCGTCACGCGCCCACACAATCGTCAGATCGGCGAAGTGGGCCGCCCCAACCCAACGTTTCGCCCCATTCAGCACATAGGCTTGCCCATCCCGCGTAGCTCGCGTTTCGAGCATTACCGCATCCGAACCGTGATCGGGTTCGGTCAGGGCAAACGCTCCGATAGTGTTCAGTTGCACCAGATCAGGGAGCCAATGCTGCTGCTGTTCGGGCGAGCCGAGGGTTGCTATCGAATTGATCACTAGCCCAGTCTGGACGGCATGCAGCGTACTCATGCTCCCGTCGCCGCGAGCCAGTTCCATACTTACCAAGCCTGCCGCAACGTGGCTCAGAGCCGGTGCGCCATAGCCTGTCAGTGTGCCGCCGGTGATGCCGGTGGCGGCGAGGGCGGGCAGCAGCGCAAAGGGGAACTCGGCCCGCTCCCAATAGGCGTTAATCACGGGGAGCACATGCTGCTCTGAGAAGGCTCGCACCGTGTCGCGCACGGCCCGCTCGGCATCAGTGAGGAGCGCATCGAGTAAATACAGATCGGGCGTAGGAACTAGTAGAGTATCGAGCATGGGCCATGCCTCCTGTGTCAGCTTGCTTACATATTCCGCTTCAGCGCACTCTGAAACGACCCATACGCTAGCCCCACGCCGCCGATGGCCAAGCCAAGCACCACCGCCGCACTGAGCAGCAGCGGGAGCGTAGCGGGTGTGCCAAACGCAAGCGCACGGGTGGCATCAATCAAGTAGGTGGTGGGATTAAACAGCACCACCACCTGCATCCATGAGGGCAACACATCAAGCGGGTAGAGCGCATTCGAGGCAAACAAGATCGGCAGATTGAACAGAAAGATCATGCCGTGATAACCCATGATGCTGCGCGACTGGGCGGCAATTGCAAGGGCTAGCCCACTGAAGCCCAGCGCAAATAACGCCACGAGCACCAACGCCGCGAGCCAGCCCGCCGGATGGCCGGCCAGCCGTGCGCCCATGAGCAAACCGACCAGCAGCATCAGCAGAGCTTGAAGAAGGGCTTTCGTGGCTGTGCTTGCAGCATTGCCAAGCAGGATACTCAGACGGGGGATGGGCGCAACCAGATACTCTTTGGTGATCCCGCGCAGCCGCTCATCGAGCAGGATCAGCCCGCCTCCAACCGCACCGCCAAGCGCACTCAGGGCGATGATGCCGGGTAGCATGTAGGACATATAATCGCTGCCGCCAACATCGCCCACCAAGCCGCGCATGCCCACCCCAAACAGCACCACCCACATCACCGATTGCAAGGCCAAGCCCATTGCCTCTTCGGTGCTGCGGCTGAATTTGTGCATATGCTTGGCCCAGATTACATAGGTTGCGTACATTGCCTCTGCCTTTGTCTAGGTAGCCATGTGGCTACGCATCCCGCAGCCCTCGCCCCGTGTAATGCAGGAACGCATCACCGAGCGTCGGCCGCGCAATGCTAATATCATCTACGCGCATGCCATTGCTGCCCGCCATTTGCACCACATCGAGCAAACGGCGGGTGCTGTTGTCCACATAAATCTGGATTACGCCCTGTTGCTGATCTTGATCCACCCGCAGTACAAATGGCATGGTGGTGATGGTTTTGATGAAGTGGGCCGTATCGCCGGAGCCTTGCACGCGGATCAACTCCGTGCCGAGGCTGGCAACCAGTCCAGCGGGTGTACCCTCGGCCACCATCGTGCCGTGATCAATGATGCCGACGCGGTGGGCAAGGGCCTCAGCTTCTTCCATATAGTGCGTGGTCAGCAGTACTGTCAAGTTGTGTTCGCGGTTCAGGGTGCGGATGTAGTCCCAGATACCCACACGGTTCTGCGGGTCTAGCCCTTGCGTTGGCTCATCCAGAAACAGAATCTCAGGATTGGTCATCAGCCCCCGTGCCAATTCAAGGCGACGCTTCATGCCACCAGAATAGGTCTTAATATCCCGATCTATGGCATCCTCAAGCTGCACTAGGGCTACTAATTCGCTGATCCGGCGGGTGCGTTCGGCTTTGCCCAAGCGGTAGAGTTGCCCGTGAATATCCAGCACTTGTCGCCCAGTCAAATCACGGTCAAGCACAATCTCTTGGAACGTCACCCCGATCCGGCGGCGTACCTCGTGGGCTTGCGCTACCACATCAAAGCCAGCCACTCGTGCCGTGCCACTGCTCGGTGGAATCAGCGTGGTGAGAATGCTCAGGGCGGTAGTTTTGCCTGCGCCGTTGGGCCCCAGTAGGGCGTAGATCTGCTGTGGCTCAACCTGTAACGAGAGATCGCTGAGGGCGGTGGTTTCCTTGTAGTGTTTGCCCAAGTTATGCGCTTCAATCGCCAGCGTTGTCATAATGTGGGTATCCCCTCCAGACGTGTGTTCGACTTGTGTTCCATGAGCGTGGGCCGTTAATCCGGTTCGAGTATGAGCCAATCAATGTCGAGCCACTGGGCTGCAGGAGCATCGAGCAAGCCCCACCCAAACCGCCCGCGTGGCTCGATGATGGCGTATTGGTTGTCGATCCAGAGCACGCAGCAGAGTGATCCATGTGGGGCGGGCGCGTGCAATATGGGCTGCCCATTGACGAAGAACGTTACCGCGTGTGGCTGCCAGTCTATTGTATAGATGTGCCACTGAGCCATATCTACCGTAGGTAAGGCTTGCTCTTGCACCTGCACGGCCGCCTGCACCCGCCGCCAGAGCGGGGCGTACAGTGGTGGCAGATTAAGCAAGGGCACAACGAGTGGCGCGAGGGGCAGCCACGCCAATGCCTGCGGGGTGGCTGTATCAATCACGGCGGCTTTCCAGCCGTGCCCCGCCGTGCCCAGCGCAAGCGGCATATTCCCGTGCGACGACATAAAGAAGAACCACGCCGCACGCGGCAGGCGCGGAAGAGTACGCGGCATAAGCGGCGCATTCCAGAAGCCGAAGCCTGCTGTACCACGCAACTGATCGGCAGGCTGCGAGAAGCGGGCCCGCAGGCTCAGGCGCACCGGTGCGTGCCAGCGTAGTCCGCGCTCTGGGCCGTATATGTCATCAAGCTGGGCATCGCTGTAGTGCTGGCGGGTGGCTCCGCTCACTGCGAGCCGCAGCCCGTTCAGTCCTGTGGTAATCTGCCCGCGCCCCACGGCAATCTGCCGCCACACCGCCGATGGGCCGACCCGAAAGTTGTCGTAGATTGGTTGTGTAATCTCCATCGCTTTGCATTGTACCACGCGATTGGCCCGCCTCGTATCCAGTGGGTCTGGCACGGACAGGCCCTGTTGCTATGCATCTGGCTCTGGCGAGGGCACAAAACGTACCAACACGGCCGTAACGTTATCTTCACCGCCGGCACTATTCGCAGCATCAATCAAGGCGTGGGTTGCCGTGTCTACATCGCCAATGCGGTTCAGAAGAGCTGTCATCTCCGGATCGTGGGTCATCTCCCATAGTCCATCCGAGCAGAGCAGCAGGAGATCATCGGGGCGCAGCTGTTCGTGGAAAATGTCCACCTCGATGTCGAGTTGATCGCCGAGTGAGCGTAACACGGCGTTGCGCTGCGGGTGGGTGTAAATATCTTGCTCGGTGATCTGCCCAATCTCAACAAGGCGCATCACCAGTGAGTGATCTTGCGTGATCCGGCGCAGTACCCCATCGCGCATCAGATAGGCGCGGCTATCGCCGACATTGGCAATCGTGGCCCGATCTCCCACCACCAGAGCCATCGTGATCGTCGTACCCATGTCGTTGCCGCGCCGATTGCCTTCGCGCCGCACGGCTTCATTGGCGCGGAGCACGGCCCGTGTCAGCAGATCAGCAGTGGCTTGGGGATCGTAGGTATACTCGCCGTCAAGCAGGGTTGCAAAGTAATCCTGCATAATGACCGTAGCCGCGTGCTGCACCGCGAGGCGGCTGGCCACCTCGCCGGCTGCGTGCCCGCCCATGCCATCGGCGACAATGAACACGCCAACGGGCAGATTGACCGAGTTGTTATTCACCACGAGGCTGAGGTGCAGGCAGCTATCTTCGTTGTGGTCGCGGATTACGCCGCGATGCGAAGCGGCTGCAATCTGCTGCAAGAGCGGGCTAGGCACGCGCAGGGCGTGCAGCTGTTGTTCCAGTGCGGCAAGCACATCCGCTGCACTGGTCAATTCCTGCGTGCGAATCTGGCGCAGGATCATCGCTAGCGTGCCCTGCTGCTCCTGCTCGATCAACGCATTGGCGGCGGTATCATCAAGGCGGCGTGTGGTGCGCGGGGTGCTGGTGAGGGCTTCGAGCAATACGCCTAGCTCGTGCAGATCACGCTGCTGGCTGTGTGCAGCGGCGTTAGGATCACGCGCATCGCTTGCATGCAGCCCAGTGGCCCGGCGCAAGCGGATGTGGTGATCCATACCCTGCACAATATCATTGGGGCTAACTGGGCCAAGATACAGCCCAGCTTGGTGAAGTTCGTGCAGCAGGCGGGCGAGCTGCACCCCAATGGCGAGGGCGGTTGGCTCATCGAGCGGCAGCGACAGGGGCAAGCCCGTATCGTGGTAGAAGACAATCAGTACGGGCCCGTAGGCATCCTCTGGCTCAACGACATCCCAGAGTTCCGGCAGCACCTCACACGCCAAGATCGGCGATTCGGGTTCCAGCGTGGCCAGCAGGGCTTCGCCGCTCAGGTCAGCTCGTTGGCCATACCACGCCCGATAGGTACGCACCTCAAGCGCGGCTCCGCAGTTGCTGCAATAGGCTTCGCCCGCGTAGTTGTCGGTCGAGAGGCACTGCCAGCAGCGTCGCCATGGTTCGAGGTCACGCACCATAACAATTCCGTTTGGCTCTGTATCGGCTTCCAGTGGTGGGAGCAGTTCATAGCGTGTCCCCACCCTGTGCGGCTGATTGGCAGGCAATGCAGCTGTTGGGGCTGCTGCTGGTGGTGTTCCAGCTGGTTTTTGATCCATCGTATCACTCTCCTCTGTATCACGCTGCGCTAGCAGTTGATCAATTCGGTACAGGTCACTCGGTGGAAGCATGGGGTGCGATTGGGTTGCTCCGTTGCCAACACGTTGGTCGTGTAGGAGTAGGGCCGCACAGTGCCGACAAAACCGGGCCCCAACGCGATTCAGGTTGCCGCACTGTGGACATTCTACCGCACGTGTCATCACCGTTGTATCTCATTTGGTGCTACGCTGTTCCCGTCGCGTTGAGTTGGGCCAGTGCCACGCCAATGTTGTCGCTGCCACCTTGGGCGTTGGCCGCGGCAATACATGCCTGACAGCGATTTGCGAGGGGCTGGGTGGTTAAGACCAGTTCGGCAAGCTGGTGATCCTCAACGTGGATGGGCAAGCCATCGCTACAGAGCAAGACCAGATCGCCGTAGCTGAGGGCGTGGCTCTGCGTGTCTACTTCGATCTGGGCTTGTCTGCCAAGGACGCGATAGATAATGTTGCGTTGCGGATGGGTGCGGGCGGCTTCTGGCGTAAGCTGGCCTATATCTACCAGCCGCGCCACAAGGCTATGGTCTTCCGTGAGCTGCACAATTTGGGGGGGCGGGTGGGCCGGGTGTGGCTGAAGCTCGTCGGCAATGCCAGCTTGATTGCACAGGTAGGCGCGGCTATCACCAACGTGGGCAAGGTGCAGGCGTTGGTCTACTAGCACCGCCATTGTTAGGGTTGTGCCCATACCGGCATAGCGGGGATCGGTTTGGGCCATGCGATGCACGTGGGTATTGGCGGTTTGCACGAGCGTGCGGAGCATCACATGCCACGCGGCATCGGTTGGTGGGAGTCCCTGCGTTAGCGCAACGAGCAGTTCTGCCCGAACCGTACCTGCCGCCAGCGTACTGGCCGTGTCGCCGGCTTGCCCGCCGCCCATGCCATCCGCCACGATGAGCAATGTCAGCCTATCGCCGTGCAGCGTGGTGAGGTGTTCGGCTTGGGCCACATCTTGGTTGACACTGCGCTGCTGTCCAACATCAGTGCAGGCGGCAATGCTCACCTGCACGGCGTTGGGGCGGCGGCGCGGAGCAGGTGCAAGGGCGGCTCCACACACCCGACAGAAGCGGGCTTCCTCGCGGTTGCCTGCGCCACACCGTGCACAATGCTGTGGATAGCGGCGCACCTGCGGCAGGCGCGTGGTAATTTTGACGACATCGCGCCCCTGTGCCAATTGCTGCGAGAGGCTGGCGAGGATCTGGGACAGCTGCTGGATCGCTTCGGCGGCATTCTGGCGCGTCAAGGCATCGGTGTGGTGTAACTGTTGCTGCCACCACGCCATGCTCGCCACTACAAGGCTGTGCAGGCTTTCAAGACTAATACTCTCGGCATCCACGCGCACTCGCCGCCCGCCAGAAACGTGAATGCCATCGTGCAGTGGGAGTGGGCCTGCAACAGCCATGCCACACATCGCACAGACTGTTCCCGTCCCGCCCGTTGCAAGCGGACGCTGGCAGAGGCTGCAAATTGATGGTGCGGTTGGTTGCATGGGCATGACGTATCGTTGACTTGGCTGGCGTGACTGCCGCGCTGACAGTTACCTAGCCTAATTATAGCACACCGTGTTGGGGGGCGTATTTGCCACTTGACGAGACGCGAATAAAAAATGTATAATATGAAAAATCTTTGGCTGTTGATTCTCAATGATTATCACTTCCACCCAGTCCTTGAGAGATGATTGTATAGCGAGTAAGGTACTGCCATGTCACTTGGACAGAAGATTGCAAAGCTGCGCCAAGAGCGCGGGCTAACCCTCCAAGAAGTCTCTGATGGTTCAGGGTTAACCCCGTCCTTTCTCAGCCGCCTTGAGCGTGATAAAGTCAATATTTCGGTGGCCAATTTACGGAAACTTGCCTTGTTTTTCAATGTGCAAATGACGCACTTCTTTGAAGGTGAAGATAGCCAACAGGCTGGGCAGGTGGTGCGCCCCTCAGAACGGATCAAGCTCAGCCTCGATGACTCACCCGTGCAGGTGTATGCGCTGCTTCCGGCCAATGGTGATATGGATGCACGCCTGATCGAGGCGTTACCGGGCAGTGGGCAACAGGGCTTCTCCAGTCGTGGGCATCAGATGGTATACTTAATGCAGGGCACGTTGCGCTATGTGCTTGGTGAGGAAGAATACGTGTTGCATGCGGGTGATACCCTCTATTATACGGATGAGATGGCCCTAAACTGGGAAAACATTGGCGAACAGCCTGCTCAGCTGTTAACGATTATCTCGACTAATGGACGTGATGAACGCTGAGACGGAACCGATCCAGCCCGACCAACCGCCCCCTCCGACTCCGCCAAGTGCGGCGGGAGGTGCATCCCCCGCCGTGCCCCCTGCCGTGTCTGCCGCGAGCCAGCCCGATCTGTCGGAACGCAGCGTGTCGGAGACGTTCCGCAGCGACATTCCATGGCGGCGGCTGCTGCGCTGGGGCATGGTGGCAGCGGCTCTCTACATGATCGCTACGCTGTTGGTGCAGGCAGGCAATGCTTTGACTCCGTTCATCTTTGGGGTGGTTATCGCCTATTTAGTGCTCCCGATTGTGAATCGACTCAGTATCTTGATGCCCCGTTGGGGGGCGATTGGGCTAGTGTATCTGGTGGGCATTGCCTTGACGGTGCTCTCGATGACCTTCTTGATCCCCCCCCTCCTTGAGCAGACGCGCAATGCCTTTGTGCAGATTCGCCTGCCGAGTTTGCTGGAACTGGAAGCGCAAGCCCTCGCATTTTTTGAACTCTACAGCCAGTACATTCCGCCGGAGTTCCAGCGTGAGATTGAAACTACGCTCAACAACGTGTTGAACTCCATCCAGAACAATCTGACTTCGCTCGTGCAGCAAGGGGGTGGCTTTCTGTTCACGCAAGTACAGCAAGTCTTTAATACGCTGGCGTTCTTACTCGGTTTCATCATCATCCCGTTCTGGCTCTTTTATGTGCTGTATGACCAGCAGGCTGGGCTAGATGGTCTCAATCGCCTGATCCACCCGGCAGCCCGCAAGGATTTTTGGGCTATCCTAACAATTACAGACCGCATTTTCAGCAACTACATTCGCGGGCAGCTGCTTCTTGGCTTTGTAGTTGGGCTGGCTTCGTTTGTCGGCTTGACGATCTTGAATATGTTCGGCTTCAATATTCCCTACACGCTGCTGCTGGCGGTGATCGCAGGTTTTACCGAACTGATCCCGCTGGTAGGTCCCGTACTTGGTGCAATCCCAGCGATATTGGTTGCGCTCCTAACTGACTCGCCGACGGCTGCGCTTGCCGTACTTGCGCTCTACGTCGCTATCCAGCAGCTAGAGGCCCACCTGTTGATCCCGCGCATCATTGGTGAGAGTGTCGGTATTCATCCCGCCGTCTTGATGGTTGTGTTGGTGATTGCGGGACAGTCGGCGGGGCTGCTTGGTGTAATCCTTGCCGCACCGCTCGCCGCCGTAGCGCGGGATATTTTCCGCTATATCTACGGGCGTTTGGGCGATCCGCCGTTGCCAGCTGGGCAGTTACCAGCGGGCTATGAGGATCAGCCCTCAGCCACCGTGCTGATGGTTGAGATGGTTCCCGCTAATGCTGATCCAGATGCTCCCCGCCAAGCATCGCCTGAAGCCTAGTTCATCCCCCGATGCTACACCTGCACTGCACCCCTGCCCAGCTTGAGCTAGCCCAGCTCACCACTCCGCAGGTTGCCTATGTCCTGCTGACAATCCAACCCGATCCGGACCCTCCCGCTGCCGCAGCGGCCTTGCGTGAGGCCTGCGCGTGGGTATTTCTGGTGGATGCGAGCCACTCGATGCAGATTCCGATTGTCACGGATGCGGTGTTTCGAGAGCTAGCCCGCAGCGGCACGGTGCATGAGACGCTGGTAGATGGGGTGGCGGTGTGGCAGTTCAGTGGAGCCGTGCCGGAACATATCCGTGCGGCTAGCCCCACCGCGTTACGCTATGTGTATGATGCGTTGCACAGCGTCGTTGAGCATCTGCGCGGGCAGGATCAGTTTGCGTTGGTGGCGTGCGCCGAACGGGCTGAACTGCTTGTGCCCCTGCACACTGGCCGCGAACGGGAGCAGTTGCTGGCCCAGCTGGATGCCCTCAACACTACCGAACTCGGCGATGCTACCGAGTTAGCGGCGGGGTTGCAGCTGGCTCTTATGCATCTCCAGCGCGTGGCTGGGCCCTTTGCCCGACGGATTGTGCTGCTTACGGATGGCTTCACCCAAGATGCGGCGGCGTGCCTTGCGCTGGCACAGCGTGCCGCGCAGGAACAGGTGGCGGTGAGTACGTTGGGCTTGGGCGGCGATTTTCAAGAGGAGTTGCTCACCGCGCTGGCTGACAGCAGTGGCGGGCGGGCGACTATGGTTCGTGATGCTGAGCAGATCGGGGCGGCGGTGGCAGCCGAGTTTGCGGCGGCGCGGTTTGCGCTTGCGCCCACCGTGCGGCTCATGCTGCACCTCAGTCAAGGCGTGCAGGTGCGCCACATCACGCGCATTGCGCCAGAGTTGACGCTGCTCACGCCGCAGCACAGCAGCGATGGGCGGCACGTGGTGGTGGCGGCGGGCGATGTGGGGCAGGATGGTAGGCTCACGCTGCTGCTCGAACTGCTGGTGCCGCCTGCGCCGCGTGCCGCCCCCGCTGAGCAACGGCGGGTGCGCCTCGCTCAGGTGCGGGTGCAGGGCGCGGGCAATCTTGCTCCGGCCAGTGCCGATCTAATTGCCCGCTATACCGCCCATGCGGCCCCGCTTGCGCCGCCCGTGCAAGCCGCTGTCGCGCAGGCGAGTACCGCCCGCCTGCTCCAACGTGCGCTTACGCTTGCACGGCAAGGCAAAGCGGGCGAGGCTGGCAGCTTGCTCCACACTGCGGCCACACGCCTGCGTGAACAGGGCAAGCATACCCTTGCCGATACGGTGCAGCGCGAGGCAGCCACGCTGCTCCAGACCGGCAAGACGACGCGCTTGGGAGCCAAGGAATTGGCTTACGCTACCCGCCGCTTGGGAGGTGGGGAGGGGGTGTGGTATTATTAGGCGGTGTGGGCTGTGGTATAGTTACGCCTCCATTGAAAAGCCTGACCGAAATGCTAACCCAAATGTTAAAAGCGATTACCATTAAGGATTTTAAAAGCTACCGCGAGGCAACCCTGCCGCTTGCCCCCCTGACGATGCTAATCGGAGCGAATGCTTCCGGCAAGAGCAATGCGATTGAAGCGGTGCGTCTGCTGGCGTGGCTGGCACGCGGGCAACGCCTGAGCGAATTACGGCGCGAACTGCCCGCTGGAGTGCGTGGGCGGGTGACTGATCTGCCCTACCACACCGAGTCGTCCTTTACGCTTGGCTGCCAGCTTGTGTCGGATGGTACACCAGATGATCCCATTAAGGGTTGGGACAACCTTCAGATCACGATTGCGGTGCGCGACGCGGATGTGTATCTCCAAGCTGAGCAAATCACGAGTACTGATCAGCGTGACAGAGCAGGGGAACTGTACCGTATCGAAGCAGAACCACGCGAACGTAGCTTGACGCGACGGGTTTTCTACAACACATTTCAGCGTGGGCGACGGCGAGCAATCCCCGTATCTGATCAGCAGGCGATCTTTACCCAATTGATGACTCCCGCCCGCTTTCGGGATAGCCACACCCAAGCGCAGGAGATTATCCCGCAGGTGGCTTCAGCCTACCAGCAGCTATTAACACAGATTGTGTTCCTTGATCCCCAACCAGCCAAGATGCGCGGCTACAGCTTCAAGGTGGATACCACGCTAGGTAGCGATGGGGCAAACGTATCAAGTGTCCTGTATCAGCTGGTGCAGTCCAAGCAAGAGTCGGCGATCCTCGCGTTCATTCAGGCATTGCCAGAGCAACAGATCAGTGCCATCACCTTTATCGAGACTCCGCGCCAAGAGGTGATGCTGCAACTGACGGAGACGTTTGGCGGTCAGGCACAGGTGCGTGATGCCGCCGTGCTTTCCGATGGCACACTGCGCGTGCTGGCTGTGGCGGCGGCCCTCCTGACTGCACCTGTCGGTGCGCTCGTTGTGATCGAGGAGCTAGACAATGGCGTGCATCCTAGTCGGGCACGCCAGCTTTTGGAGAATATCCAGCAGGTTGCCCAAGCGCGGCAGCTGCGCGTCCTGCTCACCACCCACAATCCGGCCCTGCTCGATGCGTTGCCCCTCGATACCATTGGCGATGTGGTCTATTGCTACCGCGACCCCGCAACTGGCGCAAGCTGCCTGACGCGCCTTGCCGAACTGCACCGTTACCCTGAACTGATTGCACAGGGTCCACTCGGTGAGCTTGTGACACATGGTATGCTCGAACAGAGCGTACAGCAGCCGATCTCGGATGATGACGTACTGAAACGCAATAGGGCGTGGCTTATGCAGTTGCAGGAAAGCAGCATCGAACTGTGACGATTATATTGATTGATACGAGCATCTTCTGCAATGTGCTGAACATCCCCAACCGCAACCAAGATCGCACCGCAGTGCTACACAGATTAGCGGAGTATCTTGACCCTCAGTCCGGTTGCACGCTGCTCTTACCCCTTGCGACAATTATTGAGACTGGCAACCACATTGCCCAACAACCAGATCGCTTCCGCGTTGCCAATCGGTTTGTGGAGCAAGTGCGTCAAGCCCTCGCGGGTGAATCGCCCTTTGTCGCCACACCCGCGCTAGATCGGGATACGCTTGAGAGCCTGCTCGACCAGTTCCCAGACTTTGCCAAACGTGGGATCGGGTTGGGTGATTGCGCGATCATTGCCGAATTTGAGCGGCAGTGCCAGCTGCACCCACAAAAGCGCATTGTGATCTGGAGCCTCGATCAGCACCTCAGCAGCTACGCCCGCGAGCCGTAGCCGAATTTCCTCCGCTCGCCCCCGAAATGTTGCACCGGAGAGCGAAAATATAGTACACTTAGGGTGAATGTTCCTTGCAACATAGGAGTATGCCTCATGCGAGCAACAATCCGACTGCTATGGCGACACGGGTGGCTTGCCATTCTGTTCGCCCTAACGCTGATGAGTATCAGCGTGCTGCCTGCCCCTAGCCACGCCCAAAGCCGCTCGGTAGTGGTGGATCGGCGCGACGGCGTAATCACGATCCAGCCGAATGGCAATGTCGAATTTGTTGAGACGTGGCAGGTGCGCTTCATTAGTGGGCCCTTCCGCTTTGCCTTCCGTGAGATACCGCTCAACCGCGCTACGGGCATCGGCGGCTGGCAAGTCAGTGAGGCGGGCGTGCCGCTACAATCCGCCCAAAGCGGCGAACAGCCGGGCACATTCGTCACGACGAGTTCGGGCAATGGCGAGAAGGTGACGTGGTACTTCCGTAGTCCGGCCAGCAACGAAACGCGCACCTTTATGCTGCGCTACGTGGTTGCGGGCGCGTTGCGAATTTACAAAGGCGGCGATCAGTTCTTCTGGAAATTCATTGAGCAGGATCGGGAGTATCCCATCCGCGCTGCACAGGTGCGGGTGCTGCTGCCGCAAAACTTCAGTCGAACCGATTTGCTGGCGGGAACCTACTTCAACGGACAGCCGGTGCGAAACCAAGAGATCATAGATGGACGCACGGTGCTATTCACCGGTGGCCCCTTCGATCCCGGTGACGAATGGGAAGTGCGCGTGCAGTTCCCGCACGGGGTTGTCACCGCAACGCCCCCACCATGGCAGATGTGGGATGACCTTGCGCCCGCCCTCAATCTGGGCGCACTCGCGGCAGCCGCGCTGATGCTGCTCGGTGGGGGCGGGGGCTTGTACCTGCTGTGGGATTTTCTCGGCAAAGATCCGCGTGTGCCCGCCGTTGCCGCCACCTTCGATGCGCCGCCGGATATTCCACCGGCTGTTGCAGGTACATTGATTGATAATCGAGCGGACTTACGCGACATCATTGCTACGATTGTGGATATGGCACGGCGTGGCATTCTGCGAATCGAAGAGGTCGGGCTATCAGACTTCCGGTTTGTGATTGAGAATGCTGACCCAGCCCTGCTGAATGCGTATGAGCAGGTTCTGATTGAGCGTATGTTTGGCTTGCGCGGCAATACCTGCGAACTCTCCGAGCTACGCGATTCGTTCTATGTGCATGTGGCTGACATTCAACAGGCGATCTATGATGATTGTGTCGCACGCGGGCTGTTCTCCAGTAACCCAGACAATACGCGCATGCTGTATCTGGGCTTGGGCGCGGGATTGCTTGTGATCGCGGGTGTTTGTGGTGTTGGCACGTTCGTGTTTGCGCTAGGCACTGTGCCGGCCCTCCTCGCCATTCCGGTCGTGTTGGGGCTGCTGGCCCTTGCCCTGATGGCCATGAGCAATCTGATGACACGCAAGACGGTCAAGGGTGCACAGCAATTGGCTGCGGTAAAAGCCTTCAAACGCTATCTCGAACAGATCCAGAAGTATTTGAACACGCCCGAAGCTAAAGCTCGCTTCGATAGCTACCTGCCGTTTGCGATAGTCTTCGGGATTGAGCAGAAGTTGGTGCAAGATTTCGCCAGTATAGGTGCCCCTGCGCCGGACTGGTATGAGTCGCAAGATGGTCGCCGGAAGGACGAATGGGACGATGACGATTATGACGACGATGACAGTGATGTCTGGGTCAGCACGGGCGGCATTGGCGGCGTTGGCGGCGTTGGCGGCGTTGGCGGCGTTGGTAGTATGCCTTCACTGGATACGATGGCTGGCAGCATGGCTGGTGGCTTGAACAGTATCAGTACTGGGCTGATTAGTATGCTCAATGAAACATCGTCCGCCTTCGTTAGCACGCCCGCGCCCGAAATCTCCTCGAGCGGTGGTGGTTGGGATTGGTCAGGTGGCGGTGATGGCGGCGACGGTGGTGGTGGCGGGTCGAGTGGCTTCGACTAAGCAAGGGAGTGCGACAGCATGGGCAGTAGCAAAACGGCAGGCATGGTCTTGATTGGGGTTGGGGGGCTGATCTTTATTGCGGCGGGCGGGTTTATGCTGGCTTCGGTGAGCGGTGGCGGCTTGACGTTGCCGGGCGCGGTACTGGGAGTTGTGCTGTTTGGCTTGCTGCCGTTGCTCGCACTTGGTGGCATTGGGATTATGCTGCTGGTGCGGGGCAAGGTCGAAGAAGCTGATATGGCTATTGTGCGCCAGCAAGAACAGTTGCTCGGCATGATCCAAGCGAAGGGGCAGGTTTCGCTCACCGAAGTTATGTTGCGCCTGAAGCTGAGCCGCGAAGAGCTAGAGCAGATGATCTACCAGCTGGTGAATATGGGCATCTTTTCGGGCTATATAGATTGGAGCAAGCAGATGCTCTACTCGGCTGAGGCGAGCAAGCTCAATTCGCCGATCTGTCCCAATTGCGGTGGCGAACGGCAAGTGGTGGGCAAGGGCCTTGTCAAGTGCCCCTATTGCGGCGCATCCCTGTTCATTCGAGAGACGGGGGCAGCTTGAGCTGGTGCTCACAGGTACATGCTGGTTGCAACTCTGCCGCTGTGCAGCACGTATTCGTTGGCATACGGCAACTTGTAGCAATGGGCAATACGACCGTGTCCGTGCTTAACATGTAAGACCAAAACGGTGATAACAGGAGGTATACAGCGATGGAACAATGGATTCACAATCTGCAACGGATGCTCCCGGGCTATAAGGGCTACGAAGCCCACGAGACGCGCCGCGATGCGGACAAGATGCTGCGGGTACAGGTTGCCAAGCAGTTCCGCGATCAGCAGAGCGATCTGAATCGGCTGATCCAAGAGATGACGAGAGGCGGCGGCTTGCGCTACCTCGATAATCTAGATCGGGTGAGCACGGGCATTGATCGCTTTGTAGTCAAGCTAGAGACTGCGCCGCGGGGCTATGCGGGCTGGTTTGAGGTGATTACGATTAATGAGACCGATCTAGACCTGCTCTACCAATTCGATCTTCAGTTGGCTAACAATGTTGGCTTGCTGGCTGAGCGGATCAACTTCGTTCGCAACCAGATGCAGGAGCAGGGGGATGTTGCGGCCGCAATTGCCGAGTTGCAGAGCTTTGTGGATACGATGAATCGCCAGCTCGATGCGCGTACCGCCTTTACCGCCGAAGGCAAACGCCCCGACACCCCCCCAATGGCCGAGCTTGGCCTTGGGGCGGGCGCAGCAGGTGCGGCAGCTATCCCGCCCGTGACTCCGCCCGCGGCTGAGCCGCCCTTAGCGGCTGGTCCAGAGGGTGAAGCCATCCCCGCCGAAGGACATACCGTTCGACTCGAGCAAAGTGCCATCCCCGGCGAAACCTATGATGTGCCCGACGATCCGCCGAGCAGCTTTGAAACGCCGGATGCTCCAACCGACAAGCCGTAAAGAGTTGTTGCTGTTTACCCGACACAAGAAAGGAACCTACACGTATGGCTCGGATTATTGATGTAGTTGAAGCCCCAGATATGGGTGGCAATGAGATTATGCGTCGCCTGCCAGAAACTGGCCCCGGCGACTTCCGGCTTGGCTCGCAGGTGATTGTGCGCGAGAGCCAGACGGCGGTCTTTTTCCGTGATGGCAAAGCACTCGACATTCTCTACCCCGGACGACACACCCTCAGCACGGCCAACCTGCCGATGATTAGCGGCATGATCGGCTGGGTGACGGGGGGGCGCAATCCGTTTCCGGCAGAGGTGGTTTTCCTGAATATGCGCCAATTCGTGGATCAGAAGTGGGGCACATCGCAGCCGATCACCTTCCGCGACTCCGAATTGGGCATGGCGCGGCTGCGTGCACGCGGCACGTATGCGTTCCAGATCGCTGACCCCGCGATGGTGGTGAATAGCGTGGTCGGGCAACAGGGGGCATACACCACCGATCAGGTTAGCGATTATCTGCGGAGCATGATTGTCCAACGCTTCATTGACATCATGGGCGAGCAGAAGATTTCGATCCTCGACATGGGTGGCTTCTACAACGAACTCAGTGCGGGCGCACGGGCTTCGCTCCAAGATGATTTCGCGGCGATTGGCTTTCGCCTAACCGCCTTCTTTGTCGAGGCGATCACCCCGACAGAAGAGACCGAGCGGGCGATTGACGAGCGGGCTTCGATGGGTGCGATTGGCAACATGGATGCCTACATGAAGTTCAAGGCGGCGCGGGCGATTGGCGATGCCG
The DNA here is from genome assembly GCA_937967405.1 of uncultured Chloroflexales bacterium. Lineage (GTDB taxonomy): Bacteria > Chloroflexota > Chloroflexia > Chloroflexales > Chloroflexaceae > JAAUTZ01. The sequence goes on from CALCJV010000073.1 coordinate 17,583, forward strand.
CCGTCAATCCCGGCGGTGGGGGCACGGCCGAAGGGATGGGCATGGGCGCAGGCTTGGGCATGGGGATGGGGATGGCAGGCATGATGGCCCAAGCCTTCCAGCAGCAGCCAGCTGCCCCTGCCCCCGCTCCTGCCCCTGCACCGGCAGCTGTACCGGCAGCACCCACTACCGCCGCAGAGGTGCAGGCTGTGATTGACAATCTGGATATGCGGTTCTCGATGGGTGAGATCAGTGAGGATAACTACAACCGCCTGATGCAGAAGTGGCAGCAGCGGCTCAAGGAGTTGGGCGGGTAGGTTCCCCGCAACGCTGCCCATACCCGCCATGCCTCTGCAAGCGTAGGCTTGCGGGGGCGTGCTGTTTCTTGGGGCTACCCACAGAGGATGCACACGGACGGAGCGGAGTGTAACGAATCTCACGGATGCACACCATCCCACGCATTACACTGGCAACAATCGGAGATTGGATCTGCAAAGACCAAACGTGATCGCGCTAGCTCCGAACATCTGATCCCTACCAGCTGCAAAGGAATATCACATGCCCCACCGCTCATCTGCACCGCCCAAGCCGCTTGCCTCACCGCGCCCCGCCGAACCGCTCATCTTTGGGCGCATCCCACGCACCAAAGCGATCACCGCAACTATCGGCTTACCCCTGTTTGGCTTGGTACTGCTGTGGCTGCCTGCATGGGGCTTCAGCCTGCTCGCACTCGTGATTGCCCCGCTTGCCGCGCACGAATTTGGGCGGCTGTTCCTCCCGTTCCGTGCGCTTGATCGCTGGCTGCTGGTGGGGGCGGCTGGGTTAGGGGTGCTGGCAGCCAGCCTCTTGCCTGCATCACAGGTGTTTGCCCTGCTGCCGTTAGGGCTGGTGCTGATTCTCGCCACCGAGTTATTCCGTGCGCCGCTTGCGCCCCAGCACCGCCATGCCCCGCTGACGCTGCTGGCCGGCTTTGCCTACACCGGCATCCTTGCCAGCGTCGTCGTGCTGGTGCGCCAGCTGCCACAGGGGAACGAAGCAGTGCTGTGGCTGTTTCTGGCAACGTGGGGCGGCGATTTCGGGGCGGGCAGCACGGGCATGCTGCTTGGTCGCCATCATCTACCAGCCCGGATCAATGCCCGGAAAACGTGGGAGGGTGTCCTCGGCGGGACGCTCGCGGCAATGCTGCTTACGCTCTGGCTGCTTCCGGCGGGCACGGCAAGCGGGCTAGCCGCCGTGCTGATCGGGCTAGCGGTAGGCTTGTTGGGCCAAGCTGGGGATTTGTCGGAGTCGTTGCTGAAGCGCACGATTGGGATCAGCGACTCGGGCCACTTTGTGCCGGGTCAAGGTGGCGTATTGGATCGCGTGGATAGCGTGCTCTTTGTTGCGCCATTCGTGTATGTGGTGCTCGCTGGGGGGTAGTTCGGTATATGGCCACAAAAAGCCCTCCAAGCGTAAGCAAGGAGGGCTACGGTAGCTAGTGTAAGTTCAGTGTCGCAGGGAATTAGTATCGTCCTCGACCGCCGCTGCCCCCTCCTCCTCCGTAGCTGTCACGACGCGGGGGACGCGCTTTCTCTTCAGCGCGATTGACGCGCAGGGGGCGGCCGTTGATCTCACGCCCGTTTACTGCGTTGATAACCGCATTCGCATCATTGGTTTCAATCTCAACGAACCCGAACCCGCGTGAGCGACCAGTTTCCCGATCGGTAATGACTCGCGCACTTTGCACAGTGCCTTGGTCTGCAAATAGATCTTCTAGCTCGGTATCGCCAACGCTCCACGGCAAATTCCCTACGAACAACTTGACTTGCATCGAGTCTTTCTCCTTTGCCTGCGTTTGCCACAGGCAGTCATCAAACACGCTCACAATGCTCACTCGAAAACACCCTGCACAAGACTCTGCCATGGGAGCCTTATTGCCTCGCTAGGGTATTGGACAACGTACTCTTCACAGCGCATGAAGCTGAGTAAGTCAGTGTAGGACTAGGGTTCGTTGTGTCACTCGCACCGTAATTACTCGATGATACGTTGGTGATATAGCTTCATTATAGCATATGTTAAGGAATTACACATGGGTAATTTTCCCCGTTGGCAAACGCTGCCCATTGGCGCGGATTATGATATTACGGGTGCTGAAGGCGTTGTCGTTGCAGCGTGGGGCCCGGTTGCGGGTAATGCTTACGGAGCAGAGGTGCAAATAGCCCAACTCGTTCGCTGCCAAAGGAGGCAGGGTTGCGCGGCGACATCCGACACCGCCTATGCAAAAGCCCGTACCTTATGAGGGTACGGGCTGGGTGTTACGCTCGGCAACACAAACATGCTTTAGTAGCGGTTGCGCCCGCCGCCGTAGCTGTCGCGGCGACCACCGCCGCCGAAGCGGTTGTCGCTGCGAGGCTTGTCTTCGGCACGATTGACCCGAATCTCGCGGCCATCGAATTCACGCCCATTGACGGCGTTGATCACAGCATTGGCATCGTTGGTTTCAATTTCAACAAAGCCGAACCCGCGTGAGCGACCCGTCTCCCGATCCGTAATGACACGGGCACTCTGCACAGTGCCTTGATCGGCAAACATGTCTTCAAGCTGAGCATCCCCAATACTCCACGGCAGATTCCCCACAAATAACTTGACTTGCATCGAGACGTTCTCCTGAGCCTGCTGTTCACAGGCAGTCTATTACATCATCTTCTTCAAACCTACACGAACCCACCCGTAACAGCGCACAGCTTTGCTAGCAAGCGACGCAGTTTCGCTCAGGGGTGTCACCAAACGTATTTCTTCACAAGCGAATGAAGCCGAAAGAGGGTGCAAAATGTGGGGGATTGATTTGCCACGGGCACACAGCTCACTTCTTTATACGTTGCCATACGTGGTAACTATACCACAGGTGAGAGCATTTGTCTAGAGGGAATGTTGGCGCGTGACGACACCGCGAAATGCTGGAGGCTACTCTGGCGTAGTGGGCACAGGGTTGGCGAGGGCCCGCTGGGAACGCGCTGCTCCTCGTGTGGGGCATTCGGGCCCAATCCACTATTGCTATGCTGCATCGTGCCTGCGGGCAGGCTGAGTAGGGTTCATCCGAATTGGGTTGAAGTAACCTAGCTTCATATGAGGAAAGATGAGGTACAATAGGGATGAGGTTTATGCCGTTCAGGTTCCGAATGGCGCAGGGACAATCAGAGAGGATAGGTAACAGTGAAAGCCCGCGAAATTATGACATCGAACGTCATCAGCGTGCGTGACGACAATACCGTTGAGGATGCCGCCCGGCTGCTCTCACGGCATCGCATTAGTGGGATGCCAGTCGTCACCAAAGACGGGGTGCTCGTCGGCTTAGTGACGGAGTATGATTTGATCGCCAAATCCGGTCATCTTGTGCGCGATATTATGACCAGCAATGTGATTAGCATTAGTGCTGATGTAGAAGTCGAAGAGGTCGCCCATATTCTGACCAATCAGCGCATCCGGCGCGTGCCAGTGCTCGAGAATGGGCAGCTGGTGGGTATCCTCAGTCGGGCGGATTTGGTGCGTCAGATCGGCATGCGTTGGGTGTGTAGCGTGTGTGGCGAGATCGTGCGTAGCCCCGCTGTGCCGGATACCTGCCCGCGCTGTGGCGCACGCGAGAGCTTCTCCCACGAAGTTGAGCCGCCCGGCATGTAATCCCAAGCGTCGGCGCAGGATGTCTAACCCACACTGTTGTGCCCAGCCAAGCACAACAGCTAGCGGTGCTATCCAGAACGCAGATCATGGGTAGCAACCCGTATCGTATTCCTATGAGCAAGGAGGTACACAATGACTAAGACGGCAAATGTCGAACCTGCAACGCTCTCGCTTGCAGTGAGTAGTGATCCAGTTGAGAATACCACGTATATCACCGACTTTCGTGATGATGATCCTGCTGCGTTACGCTCGATCTATCGCACCATGCTGCTTACCCGTCGCTTCGAGGAGCGGACTGGTGAGATGTACACCAAAGCCAAGATCGGCGGCTACTGCCACCTCAATCTTGGCGAAGAAGCCACTGTCGTCGGCTTGATGGCTGCGCTCAAGCCCGAAGACTACATCTTCACCAACTACCGTGAACATGGCTATATCCTCGCTCGCGGTGTAGACCCCGGCCGCATTATGGCGGAGCTATTCGGCAAAGATACGGGCGTATCACGTGGGCGCGGCGGCTCGATGCACCTGTTCGATATTGAGACCCACTTTATGGGCGGTTATGCGATTGTTGGCGGGCAAATCCCGCTGGCAACTGGCGTAGCCTTTGCCCTGCGCTACCAAGCGCGGCCGGGTGTGGTGGTTTGCCAGATGGGTGACGGCACGACGAACATTGGGGCGTGGCACGAATCACTGAATATGGCCAAGCTGTACAAGCTCCCGATCATCTTCTTTATCGTCAACAATGGTTACGGCATGGGCTTGAAAGTCGAGAATGGTTCAGCTGAGCCGGAACTCTACCGCAAGGGCTGTGCCTTCCGCATGCACGGCGAGCGCGTGAATGGCAAAGATCCCATCGCGGTGCGGAATGCGGTGCAACGCTTGCGCCTGATGGCACAGGATCACGGCGAACCCGCAATTCTCGAAGCGGTAAGCTATCGCTTTCGGGGGCACTCTGTCGTTGATCCGGCCCGCTACCGCGATGAGGAGGAGGTGCGCCGTGGGCGTGAGGATGATCCGGTGCTGCGGTTTGCCCAAAACCTGCTCGATGCGGGGATCCTCACCGACGAAATGATAACGACGATGGCGGCTGAGGTTGAGCAAGAAGTGGCGGCGGCGATAGACTTTGCCAATAGTAGCCCCGATCCGCAGATTGAAGAGCTGTTTACCTATATGTATGCCAGTCCAGTGGCCAACATGCCCGGCCCAGAAGATGCGCTGGAAGCCGCCCGAATTGCACGAGGGGAGTTTTAACGATGCCAGTGATGACCTATCGCCAAGCCCTGAATGAAACCTTGCGCCAAGAGATGCACCGCGATCCGAATGTGCTGCTGATGGGTGAGGAGATTGGCGTGTTTGAAGGCTCCTACAAAGTGACGGCTGGCCTGCTGCAAGAGTTTGGGCCGAAGCGGGTGCTGGATACCCCGATTGCTGAAGAAGGCTTTGTCGGCATGGCGGCGGGGGCGGCCATGATTGGCTTGCGCCCCGTCGTCGAGATTATGACGATCAACTTCTCGCTGCTGGCAATTGACCAGATGGTCAACCATGCCGCCAAAATCCACTACATGTTTGGTGGGCAAGCCAAAGTGCCGATGGTTCTCCGCACGCCCGGTGGTGGTGGGGTGCAGCTGGCCGCAACTCACTCGCAGAACTTCGAGGTGTGGTATGCCTACGTTCCCGGCTTGAAGGTGGTCGCTCCTTCTACTCCGCACGATGCGCGGGGCTTGCTGCGAAGTGCGATCCGCGATGATGATCCTGTGGTGTTTCTGGAGAACCTTGCCCTGTATAACACCAAAGGGGAGGTGCCCGATGCAGCCGATGATGGCGACTACACCATCCCGATTGGCACAGCGACGGTTGCCCGCGAGGGGCGCGACTTAACCATCATTGCCTATTCGCGGATGGCCGTGCTCGCAATGGATATTGCTCGCCGCCTTGAACTGGAGGAGGGGCTGAAGATCGAAGTGGTAGACTTGCGTTCGCTGCGCCCACTGGATCGGCCCACAATCATCGAATCGGTCAAGAAGACTGGTCGCGCTGTGGTGATCGAAGAGGGCTGGCTGACGTATGGCGTTGGGGCGGAGATTGCCGCCACCATTCAGGAACATGCCTTTGACTATCTGGATGCCCCCGTGAAGCGTGTGGCTGGCGTGGAAGTGCCGTTGCCATATGCCAAAGTGTTGGAGCGGGCCGCATTGCCCAACGATAAGCATCTGCTGAAGGCCATTCGGGAGACGTTGTATGGAACCCGAAGCTAAGCTCGTGAGCACAGCTTGAGCGTAGAAGGAGTGTGCATATATGGCTGAAATAAACATGCCCCGCCTAAGTGATACGATGGAAGAAGGCACAATTGGCCGCTGGTTGAAGCAACCCGGCGATCACGTGGCGAAGGGCGAGATACTGGTTGAGATTGAAACCGACAAAGCCACGATGGAGTTGGAATCGTATGAGAGTGGCACGCTGCAACGGCTGCTTGTTGCCGAAGGCGAAACGGTGCCGATTGGGACACCGATAGCACTGATTGGCGATGGCGCAGGCGCGGATGCCCCTGCACCTGCCGCCCCCCCCGCCGCAGGGGCCCCTGCGGCCGCACCTGCCGCTGCACCTGCCGCCGCTGCACCTGCTGCCAATGGGCACGCAGGCGATCCTGATGGGCGCATTCTTGCATCGCCGCTTGCTAGGCGGTTAGCAACTGAATACGGCATAGACTTGCGCCAAGTGGTGGGTACAGGCCCCGGTGGGCGCATCATTAAGGAGAATGTGGAGGCGTTTCTAGCAACGCATGGCAAAAGCCCTGCGGCCCCAGCTGCGCCTGTGTCGCCTCCAGCTGTGTCTGCACCGCCCCCTGCCGTGCCTGTGCCGCCTGCGCCTGCGCCAACTCCAGCTGCCCCTGCGCCGGTTGTTGTGGCTGCCGCAAGCGCGGGCGATACTGTGGAACCGATGAGCCGCATGCGCCAAGCGATCTCGAAGGTGATGAGTACCGCCAAGCCGGGCATCCCGCACATCTACGTTACGGCTGAGATTGATATGCACGCAGCCCTTGCGCTCCGCAAGCAGATCAACGAGAGCGGTGCAAGTCCGGTGAAGATTTCGGTCAATGATCTGATTGTGAAGGCAACCGCCCAAGCCTTGCAGAACGTTGCGGTGTTCCAGACTGTTTTCACGACTGGGCCGGATGGCAAGCCCGCGATCCTGCGCCGCTCGCAGATCAACATTGGCGTAGCGGTGGCCATTGATGAAGGCTTGGTTGCGCCCGTTGTGCGCGATGCCAACAAGAAGAGCATCAGCGCAATCTCAGCCGAAGTCAAGGATATGGCGAGCCGCGCCCGCGAAGGCAAAATCCGCCCCGATGAACTCGACGGGGGGACGTTCAATATCTCCAATCTGGGGATGTTTGATGTGGTTGAGTTTGGGGCGATCATCAGCCCGGGCCAGACGGGCATTCTGGCGGTAGGAGCCGTGCGCCAAGTGCCGGTGGTGCGGGATGGCACAATTGTGGTAGGTGAGATGATGTTTGCCACCGTGAGTGCTGATCACCGCATCGCCGATGGCGCAGCCGCCGCACAGCTGTTGCAGGAGATTCGCCGCCGACTGGAGAACCCGCTGAGCCTGCTCGTGTAGGGCCGCGCCCGCCCAATCTTAAGCTAACGGAGCGTGCGGGGCAGACTGGATAACCAAGCCAGTCTGTCCCGCTATCGTTTGCCCCGCTTCCCGATTGCCTGCGTGCAGCGCATCACCGCGACTTTGGAGAGCATGGTACAATATGGAATATGATAATGCATGCAACATGAGGTACTGCTACCCTGAGCAGCCTTGCCCTTCTCATCGGTAACAGTGTGAAACGCTCACTTGCGTGCAACACTGGGCTGTGCCAGAGCGTAAATAGTAAAAATCGAGAGAGTTAGCGAGAGTTAGATTGGGGATAGTGTGGACGCAATGCACCCTGCACCAAAGCTCAGCATCAAACGACAAGATGGCTCCTACCAAGAACTTGAGTGGGATCGTGAAGTGTTTACGGTTGGGCGGGATAGCTCCAACGATCTGATTATAGATCACGCGCTGGCCTCGCGCCGCCACGCCCGTTTTGAACGCACAGGCGAGAGCTTTCTTGTGCGTGACTTGAATAGTACCAATGGCACGTATGTGAATGGTGTGTTGCTCAACGGCGAACATCTGCTTTCCGATCAAGACCAGATCGTGATTGCCGATACCATCATCACCTTCCGCGACCCAGAGGCGACTGCACGGGGGCCGCTGCCGCCCGAAGTGCTGCGTGCGTTGCGCGATGAAGAAGAATTGCGTGTGGACAGCCGCGCGAAAGAGGTCTACATTCGCGGGCAGCTCGTCGTGCCGCCCCTGACGGTCAAGGAGTTCCAGTTACTCGAACTGCTCTACCAGCGCAAGGGGCAGGTGATTAGCAAAGATGAGATTGCCCGCGCCGTCTGGGATTACGAAGTGTTTGATTTCAATGCGATTGATGCGCTGGTGTATCGCCTGCGCCACCGGATCGAAGAGCATCCGAGTAACCCGCGCTACCTGCTGACGCAGCGGGGCTTCGGCTATAAATTGGTGACAAATGCCGAATAACCCTCATCTGGTCCTGTCTGCCCCGCGTCGTTTGCGCGGTGTGATTGCCGTGCCCGGCGACAAATCCATCTCGCACCGGGCCGTGATGTTCAATGCGCTGGCACGCGGCAAAGCCCGCATTACCAACTTTCTCGCAGGTGCCGACTGCCTTAGCACGATCCAGTGCATGCAGGCTCTCGGTGCAACCATTGAGCGCAACGATACGACGGTGACGGTGCAAGGCGTAGGCGTGCGGGGCTTGCGTGAGCCAAGCGATGTGCTGGATTGTGGTAATAGTGGCACAACCTTGCGCCTCCTCGCGGGTATCCTCGCTGGGCAGCCCTTCTTCAGTGTGCTGACTGGCGATGCCTCGCTGCGTTCGCGCCCGCAACGACGTATCGTCGAGCCACTGCGTGCTCTCGGTGCAACTCTCGATGGGCGTAGCGACGGGGATCGTGCGCCGATTATGGTGCGTGGCACAGCCATGCATGGCGGTAGCTACACCCTCACGGTGGCGAGTGCCCAAGTCAAATCGGCATTGCTGCTCGCTGCTCTCGCGGGCGATGCGCCCCTGCATCTTGATGGGCGCATTGATTCGCGTGACCATACCGAACGCATGCTGGCGGCGATGGGCGTAGATATTGGCATCGGCTTGAATAGCATCACCCTGTTCCCCCCTATCGAAGATCACGCCAGCCGCCTGATTCCCGCGCCACTCTCGTTGCGCGTGCCGGGTGATCCTTCATCGGCGGCGTTCTGGTGGGTGGCGGCGGCGATCCATCCCGATGCCGAACTGACCACGACGGCCGTGTGCCTGAACCCGACCCGCACGGGTGCGCTCGATGTGTTGCGGGCGATGGGTGCGGACATAACGATCAGTGCCGAGCGGATGGAGAGCGGCGAGCCAATCGGGGATGTAACCGTGCGCTCCTCCAACTTGCGCGGTACAACCATTGCGGGTGAGTTGATCCCGCGCTTGATTGATGAAATCCCCGTCCTTGCGATTGCGGCTGCGTGCGCCACTGGCTCCACGCTCATCCGTGATGCCCAAGAACTCCGCGCTAAAGAGACCGACCGCATTACCACTGTGGTGGGGGGGCTAAACGCGCTTGGTGTGCAGGCCCAAGCCACCGATGATGGTATGCTGATCGAGGGTACGGCGGGGGCTGGCTTGCGCGGCACAGTGCTAGCCAGCCACCACGATCATCGCCTTGCAATGGCATGGGCGATTGCCGCGCTGGTTGCCCACCCACAAACCACCATCGCCGATGCCGATGCGGTGCAGGTCAGCTACCCCACGTTCTGGGAGACGTGGCATAGCCTGTAGTGCCCACATACACGTACCCCTCATGCGCCCCTCATGCGCGTGCTTCCGGCCCGCAGCGACGTGGTGCTAGCACGGCTTTTGCAGGTTGCCGCCGATCTTCTGCCGCGCCCCAGCAATGCTCCAAGCATGCTATAATTTGTGCTAGAAACAACTAGCCACTAGGAATTGCACCGATGCCTGAAGAATTGCCGATCTTGTTCGACTTTCCGTCACACGATAGTGGGCCCAAAGATGCGTCGCCTGCGGGTGAGCGGGATTTGCCCGTGATCCCCCTGCTGAATACTGTGCTGTTTCCGCATATGCTTGCGCCACTGTTCGTGCGTGAGAGTAGTTCCATCGCTGCGGTCGAGCGGGCACTGGCGGCAGATCGGCTGGTGCTGGCGGTTGCCCAACGTGATCTTGACCAACATCCGGCAGGCTTCAATGATCTGTACACCATCGGCGTAGAGGCGCATGTCCAGCGCGTGCTGAAGATGCCCGATGGCAGCACCAGTGTCGTGGTGCAGGGGCGGCGGCGGGTGCGCTTGGTTGCTTGCCAGCAAGAGATGCCGTACTTACAAGTGCATGTTGCGCCTGTCTATGTGGATGAAGAACGCACCCTCGCGGTTGAAGCCATGATGCGAGCCGTGCTATCGCTCTTTGAGAAGGTGGTGCGCCTGAGCCGTACTCTGCCCGATGACTCCTACATTATGGCCATGAATGTGGATGACCCCGGCTGGCTAGCCGACCTGATCGCTTCCACGCTCTCGCTTGATACCGCGCACCGCCAAGAGATACTAGAGACGCTCGATCCCGAAGAACGCCTGCGCCGCCTCAGCATTATGCTGACCCAAGAGCTGGATGTGTTGGAGCTAGAGAGTCGCATTCACAATCAGGTGCAGAAGGAGCTAGACCGTTCGCAGCGCGAGTTCTTCCTGCGCGAGCAGATGCGCGTGATCCAGCGTGAGTTGGGCCAGATTGATCCGGTGCAGCGCGAATTGCTGCAACTGCGCGAACGGGTGATCCAAGCGAACCTGCCCGACGTGATCCGCGACCGGGCCACAGAAGAACTCGAACGGCTAGAGATGCTGCCCTCTGCTGCACCGGAATATTCGGTCATCCGTACCTACATTGATTGGCTGCTGGTCCTGCCATGGAGCGAACGTACCGACGATACCCTGAATTTGCAGGAAGCGGCACGTATCCTCGAAGCGAACCACTATGGCTTGCCGCGGGTCAAAGAGCGTATTCTCGACTTTATGGCCGTGCGTCAGCTCGCCCGCGACAAGCAGAAAGTGCCGATCCTGTGCTTCGTAGGTCCGCCCGGCGTAGGCAAAACGAGTCTAGGGCGCAGCATTGCTGAGGCTTTGGGGCGCAAGTTCGCTCGCCTCTCGCTGGGTGGGGTGCATGATGAAGCTGAGATTCGCGGGCATCGGCGCACCTACGTGAGTGCCTTGCCGGGGCGCATCATCCAGACGATGAAGCAGGCCGGCAGTATCAATCCGGTGCTGATGCTCGATGAGATTGACAAGCTCGGCAACGACTTTCGCGGCGATCCGGCTTCAGCTTTGCTCGAAGTGCTTGACCCTGAACAAAATTGCACCTTCAGCGATCACTACCTCGATGTGCCCTACGATCTGAGCAAGGTGCTGTTTATCACCACCGCCAACCTGCTCGACCCGATCCCAGAGCCGCTCCTCGATCGCATGGAGGTGATTGAGCTACCCGGCTACACCGAGACGGAGAAGCTGCACATTGCAACCGGCTTCCTGATCCCGCGCCAGATCGAAGCGAATGGGCTGGATCACGATACCTTGCGCTTCACCGAATCGGCTCTGCAACAGATCATCCGCCAATACACCTACGAAGCGGGAGTCCGCAACCTCGAACGCGAGATCGCCACGATCTGCCGCAAGACGGCCCGCCGCATCGCCGAAGAGCAGAGCTTTGCGCGGCTAGTACGCCCCTCGCTACTGATGCGCTATCTGGGGCCACCGCGCTTTGATTACGGACAACTGGAGGAGCAGGATGAGATCGGGGTAGCGACCGGCATGGCGTGGACTAGCCATGGCGGCGACATTATGGCCGTTGAAGTGACGCTGATGGAAGGCAAAGGCAACTTGACCTTGACTGGGCAGCTCGGCGAGGTGATGCAGGAATCCGCGCAGGCGGCCTTGTCTTATGCTCGCACCAACAGCGAGCGGTTCAATGTGTCGGCCAAGCTGTTTGACAAGCTTGATATTCACATTCACGTACCGGAAGGAGCTGTGCCCAAAGATGGTCCCTCTGCTGGGGTAACGATGGCAACTGCGCTGATCTCGGCATTGACCCGCCGCCCAGTCCGCCGTGATCTGGCGATGTCGGGCGAGATTACGCTGCGCGGGCGGGTATTGCCGGTCGGTGGGATCAAGGAGAAGATTCTTGGTGCACACCGTGCTGGGGTGCGGCGGGTGCTGCTGCCGAAGCGCAACGAGCGTGATCTGCACGATATTCCTGTGCATGTCAAGCGGCAACTCGAATTTGTCTTTGTCCAGCGAATGGACGATATTCTTGGAGAAGCGCTGCTACCAGAGCCAACGCCCCCCAAGAAGCAGCGCAGGAAGAAAGCCGCCAAATCTGAGAGTACCCCCGTTTTGGCGGACACATCTGACGCACAGCCCACTCCCGATCCGCCCGCCATACCCGTCCGCAATGCCGTCGAGCCAGAGCCAGTGTAGGGGGCTGGATTGGGGGGCTAGGGGCTACGCATACCGCGCACCAATCAGCGCAACACCGCCACGATCAGGACTGCCAGCAAGCCCCCCCCAATCAGGCTGTACTCGAGCACAATATGGCGGCGCAAGCCCTGTGCCGAGTAGAACTGCTGCAACAGGCTCGTGCTGACATAGAACAACAATAACAAGACGGCCGCGCTTAGCAGAAACGACGTGCCCCAATAGCTCACCGCCCACGCGGCTTGCCCACTTAGTAAGCCTACCATTGCCGCCACCACCGTGCTTGCGCTGGTATACCAGTGCAGCACGGCAATGCACAGCAGCGTGCTGATTAGGGCGATCAGGGGAGCCGTAACAAGCATGCGGTACTGCGCGAACAGCACCACGCTAAAGTTGCCAAAGGCGAGGATGTAGGTAATCAGGTGCAAGCCGAGCCGTGCTTGGGCACTGATCGAACGCATATTTAGTAGCGCGTAATGCTGCCCCACCAGCACTGTCCCCAGCAGTCCACACGCGGCGAGCAGGGCCAACACCAGCGCAATGCCCTGCAAGCCGACATTGAATAGGCGGAAGAAGGCAAACGGGGTGACGACACTGAAGAAGGGTAGGAGCCAGAAGGCGGGAGCTAGTTCGAAGCGTTTGTGGCCCAGCGTCACTCCCGGCAGATCGCGCTGCTGAATGGCGGGCACCCCGCGGGCCAGTACATCCGCGCCCGCACTAGCAATTAAGCCAAGCAGCACCACCAACAGCCACGCGACACTGATGCCGGGCAAGATCGCCCCGACCCGTGCCCGCAGGATGTTCGGGTTTATATCGATCAGAAAAATGATGCCTAAGCCGACAGCCACAATCAAAACGAGTGCGGCAATCTGATCATAACGGGGGCGTGTAAGCATCGCTGAGACTTGCTCCTCTGCACGAGCCTGCACAGGAAAGCTGTGCAAAATCTCGACATAACATTGACATATTGACTACGAAGTGCTATATTTTAAATAGTTAAACATATTCAAACTAGAAAAACCTAGAGTAAGGACAGTACAGCATATGACCGCAACTATTTATGTTGATCCTCAATCTCAAGAACATGGGCTTGAGGCATATATGCTGATTAGGCAGATCAACGCCATGTTGGATACCTTCAATCGCTACGATCTCCGCGGCGAGGATTTAACTGTGCCACAGTTTGCCATCCTCAATCATGCTACGCCCGAAGGTGTTCCGCTCAGCGAAATCAGTGCACGTATGCTGTGTGATAACAGTAACCTCACCGGAATCGTAGATCGGCTTGTCAGTAAGGGCTTGGTTGAGCGTCGTCCCGATCCGCAAGATCGTCGGGTGAGCCTCATCTGCTTGACTCCGGTTGGCTCCGAGAAGTTACGTCAGGTCGCGCCCCGCCACCACGAGAACGTCAATCGGCGTATGCATGCGTTGCCAAGCGAGAATGTGAAGCAACTGCGTGATTTGTTGCATGTGCTGTACGAAAGCATGGGCAACGAATTGGGCTTGACGCAAGCTCCCACCGCCAAGCAGGAGCGTACCACTCCCGCTGAGCCAACACGGGCAGAGACGGTTCGCGCTCGTATTGATCCGGCTGCGATGCCCAACTCGCAGCCGATGCCGCGCCACAGCATGCGGACACGCGGTCGCGGCAATGGTAGCAATGGTAAGCGTGGTCCATCGCACTCATAATCGCCTAATCGGGATGCTCTTGACGTTGCAACTGCTCGGCGCGTTGCTGCTGGACATACAGCGGCAACACGCCGTACATCGCCCGCTCCAGATCGGTGATCTTTGGATCTACCCGCCCTAATGTCCATCGCCCGTTCTGCCGGATGATCTGCGTGCCGAAGCGTTGCGGGCGGCCTTCGGAGATCAGCCAGCGATCCCACGCCATTGCAATCACCGTCCATGCGCGGCTCTCGCCCAGCTTGGCGGCGCGGCGAGCAAAGGTTGTCGCCAGTTCGTAGTGGGCGGTGCGTTCGCCATACAGCAGCACGAGCGCGGCATGGAAGTTGTCCCGCGCCGCTAAGATTGCACCCTGTGCGTACAGGTCAATCACGCGCTGGCAACGCTCGCGCATTGCCGCTGGGTCGCCGCTGTTGCCCTGTGCTTCGAGGGTCTCTTGGGCCAGCCGCATCAGTTCTTCACTCGTTGATTCGCTGTCTCGATCCGCACTGAATTCAAACTCATCCATTATCTGCTCCTGCCTAGCTGGGGTATCTGTGGGTGGACGTATGGGGGTAGCTGTCTGTGTAGGAATGCTGTAGCGGTGCAATGATTGTTGGCGAAGGCTGGGTCTGCTCTAGTACCTGTAGGGGATACACTGGGGCCGGCTTGGCAAACCGCGTTAGGTGAGCGGCTACCGAGCGCAGCTCTAGCTTGGCGGTGTTGCCCTGCGTGATCACGGCCGTAAGCACCGCATCAGCGAGAAATCTCCCCATTGTGTCGAGCTGTTGTATCAATTTTCTCATCGTGGGGTAGCCCCATCGCGCACGTACTCTACAAGGTTTCTCATGCCTCACCGTTAGTATACCACGCTCATTGGGAACGGCAGGCATCAGCTCCATTCCGCTTTATTCAGCCCCATGCTGCAATCGGAGCAAAGCTGCGCCGATGCCACGCACACACGCCAAGCTGGGCTAGGGCGGCTCGGTGCAGGGCTGTGCCGTAGCCCTTGTGCTGCGCGAAGCCGTAGCCGGGGAAACATTGCGCGGCCGCAACCGCGAGGCGATCCCGGGTGACTTTGGCGAGCACCGATGCTGCCGCAATTGCATAGGCACGGCGATCACCGCGAATCAGGGCCAGCTGGGGCAGGCGCAGATCGGGCAGAGGCAGCGCATCGAGCAGCAGCGCATCTACACGGCAGGGGAGGTGCAGTAGGGCCAGCTGCATCGCAAGGCGCGTTGCAGGCAGAATGCCGTAGGTGTCAATCACTGCGGCGGGCACAATCCCTACGCCGTAGCCGTAGGCTAAGGCAGGCATAGGTGTCGCTCCGGTCAGACGGGCATACCACGTGGCCCGCTGTGCTGCCGTAAGCTGCTTGGAGTCGGTTAAGCCGTGCAAGGCAGTCGGATCAACCTCCGGCACCAGTACCACTGCGGCAGCTACAACTGGGCCAGCCCAACAGCCACGCCCGGCTTCATCTAGCCCCGCTACTGCCGTATAGCCCTGTTGCCAGAAGTGCTGTTCGTGCAGTAATGACGGTGACACGTGTGCTGTCTCTTGCTCAGGTCTACGGGTGGGCCACAAATACAAGCACCACGCTCTGGGCGACACGTACCGCGTGCACCTGCACTGTATAGCCGGCTGGCTCAAGATAATCGAGATAGGGGTGGCGCGTGGGGGGGGCGGTTGTTCCGCCTAGCAAGGTTGCTCGATAGGCTAGCTCAACAGCCTGCTCATATAGCCCATGCGTTGTGAACTGGGCTGAGTCAACCAGCACCAGTGTGCCCTGCGGGGCAAGCACGCGGCGAATATCGGCCAGTGTTGCCGGATGGATGATGTAGTTGGTGGGGAAGGTGGCAAGCACTGTATCGAACCGGGCCGCCGCGAACGGCAACCGTTGGGCAACCCCGCGCACGAGGGTGGCGGGGAGGCGAGAGTGGTGCAAGCGGTGGCGGGTGTGGGCCAACATCTGCGCCGACTCATCGAGGCCAATGATGCTGTGCGGGTGAGCCTGCTGCTGCGCCAGCTGCACAAAGCCGGTGCCACAGCCCAACTCAAGCACCTTGCCGTGCAGAAATGGCAGCGCAGCTTGGGTCCACTGCCGCCATAGCCCGCGTGACACGAGCCACGCAACCGCATCATACGTCCACGCGAATTCGTGGTAGAAACGGCGGAAGACCCACAGGATGACGTGCTGATACAGGCGCGTGAATTGGTGCATCGCCTAGCCGTTTAATCGCGGCGTTCTTTGATGCGGGCGGCTTTGCCAGTTAGCCCACGCAGGTAGTAGAGCTTGGCACGGCGCACTTTGCCTTGCCGCACAACCTTGATGGAAGCAACTCGCGGCGCATGGACGAGGAAGGTGCGCTCCACGCCGATGCCGTGTGAGGCAATCCGGCGCACGGTGAAATTCTCGTTAATGCCGCCAGCGCGGCGGCTAATCACGACCCCCTCAAAATCTTGAATCCGTTCGCGGCTGCCTTCAACTACCTTGACCCCCACCCGCACGGTATCACCGACGCGGAAGGGCGTGACTTCGGGCTTCAAATATTGCTGTTCGATTTCGCGTATAAGTTGCTGCGACATGATCAAAACCCTTTCACACTCACACAGAATCTGGCAGGCAGCACATGCTACCTGCCAGAAATCAATGCACAACTCTCTCTATTGTAGCATATCATGTCAAGGCGGGCAAACAGCTACAAGCTCGCCGTGCGCGGGTGGCCGGTGCTGAGCGCGATGGACACCTGCTAGCCGACTTCCTAGCCCTTCACTGCGCCGGCCGTCAAGCCAGCGATGATGCGCTTCTGGAAGATCAGCGTCAGGATAATCAAGGGGATGGTGACGAGCACCGAAGCGGCCATAATCTGCCCCCACGGCTGCTCGAAGCTACTGGCGGTCACCCCCTCGAAGGCCGTGATCGCAATCGTGACAGTGCGCTTGTCTGGGGTCTGCGTGAAGGACAAGGCAAACAGGTACTCGTTCCACGCGGCAATAAACGCCAACAAGCCGGTGGTCACCATGCCGGGTGCAGCCAGCGGCAACAAGATTTTGTAGAAGGTTTGGAAGGGCGTTGCGCCATCTACGTAGGCGGCTTCTTCTAGCTCACGCGGCATGGCCTTGAAGAAGTTGGTCAGCACCCAGACGGTAAACGGCAGGGTGAAGATCATATAGGTGATAATTAAGGCCCAGAGCGTGTTGTACAGGCGGAAGGCTGAGATCATGGTGTAGAGCGAGCCAAGCACGGCGATCTGCGGGAACATCGTCATGGCGAGGACGGTGTAGAGCACCACACTGCGCCCGCCAAACTTGAATCGTCCCAGTGCGTAGGCGGCCAGCGAGCCAATGATCAATGCGAGTACCGTGACGGATACCGATACAATCGCACTGTTCATTAAGGCAATGAGGAAGTTGTTGTTGCTCAGCACCAATGCGTAGTTCTGCCCGGTCGGGTTTTGAGGCCAGTATTGCACGGGGGTCGCGAAGAGCTGATTGTTGGGCGTGATTGAGGAGATGAACGCCCAGTAGAAGGGGAAGATGGTGTAGATCAGGATCACCCCAACGAGCAGGTAGAAGAAGATCTGCCCGATGAGATTGCGTGCGGTGCGGGACATGTTAGGCCTCCTCGATCTTCAGGAAGGTGACGTAGACGACGACGAACAGGGCAATAATCAAAAAGATGGCGATACTGATGGTCGAGCCGTAGCCGAGATCGGAAAAGTTGACCAGACTCTGTTGGGCATAGATCGCCATGGTTTGGGTATCGCGGCGGTTGCCGAGCATCACGTAGAACACATCGAAGACACGCAGCGAGTCGAGTGTGCGGAAGATCAGCGTTACAAGGATGGCCGGCATCAGCAAGGGCAGCGTGATCGCAAAAAATTGCTGAAGCTTATTTGCGCCATCTACATCCGCCGCTTCATACACATCGCTGGGGATGACTTGCAAGCCCGCCAAGAGCAGCAGGGCCACAAACGGTGTGGTCTTCCAAATATCTACGGCGGCAATCGCAAACAGCGAGACGGTGGTATTGGTGGCAAGGAAGGCGACATTTTGATTAAAGATACCGAACTGATTGACTAACAGGTCGTTGATTACCCCGTAAATATCGTGATACATCCATTTCCACATTTGTGCTGAAACAACTGTCGGGATAGCCCACGGGATCAAGATCGCGGTACGCATTAAGCCGCGCCCACGAAAGTTGGAGTTGATGACCAGTGCAATCAGCAAGCCGAGCACAAATTCAAAGCCAACGGTGACAACCGTGAAGAATACGGTGTTGCCAACGGTGCGGAAAAACTGCTGATCTTGCAAGAGGTACAGATAGTTCTCTAGCCCAACAAAATTGACCGGACGATTGGAGGCAAGGCGGGCATCCGTTAGGCTAAAGTAGAAGGTTTGGGCAAGCGGAAATAGCCCAACCATAAGGACAACCACAATGGTTGGGATGAGGAGAATCCACGCGAAACGGGATTGACTCTGGGCGAGCGTCAGTGTGCGTTTGCCGGTACTCGGCGGGGCACTGGTGGTGGCGACTCTCTGGCTCATAGGGATGCTCCTTTGTCACGTATCAAGAAATTGATCATTAGCCTTTGGGCTTGCTCGGTAGTCAGGTGCAGGCGCATGCACGATCTACAGGGCAACAGATGCTCTCCCCATCGGTGGAACTGGGGATGCAGGCTGGTGTGCCAGTCTGTATCCCCCCACCGACTGGATTATCCGCAGGTTGCTTTAGCGTATCAAGCGTTGCAGCTGCTGCTCGGCTCGGGCCAGCGCATCGGCGGCACTGGTGCTGCCGAGCAAGGCTTCGTTAGCGGATTGGAAGATGATGGTTGAAGCCTCGTTATATAGCTCACCGGTCTCACGCGAAGGGCGGGTGACACGCACTACTGGCGATAGGTTCCGAAGGAATGGCATCGCCTCAATGACCTCCTCGTCTTCGGAGACGATTGGGATCGTTGGCACAAAGGTTCCGACGAGTGCCCGCCACTTCTGCATCTGCGGGCTAGTGGCGTAGCGCACAAACTCAACGGCCGCACCCTTGTTCTGCGAATAGTTGGAGATGGCGAGCTGCCAGCCGCCTACCGTTCCAGCTGGCTGACCGGGCGCCGTGACGGGGAGCGGGGCGACATCAAACTTGTCCTTGATCGGCGAGTCATCGGTGTCCGCAGCAGAGTAGGCATAGGGCCAGTTTCGCATAAACATCGCATTGCCGCCTTGGAAAACGTTGCGGGCATCCTCCTCGCGGTAGGAGACTACGCCTTTGGGCGAGATGCTACCAACCCAGCCGGCGGCACGTTCCAGTGCCGCAACGGCCTGCGGGTTGTTGATCGTTACTGTACCATCTTGCAGGAACGTGCCCGCATCTTGTGAATAGAACCACTCCAGCAGGTTGCAGGTCAGCCCTTCATAGGCTGCGCCTTGCCACACAAAGCCAACGAAGTTGGGGTTGCCCTTGGCCCGTTCGCCCTCTTGCACCGTTTTGGCGATCTCTTCAAGCTCATCCCACGTAGTAGGTGGGGCATTGTACCCATACTCCTGTAGCAGGTCGGTGCGGTAGAAGAGCATGCCAAAATCACCGAACCACGGCAGAGCGGTCAGCTTGCCATCTACGGTGTTATTCTCGACAATATTGGGGTAGTGCAGCTTGGCTTCCGCGGCAAAGATGTCGCTCACATCGTACAGATGGGTCGCGAATGCACCGGGCCAGATCACGTCCATCATGAAGACATCGGTCTCGGTGGACTGGGCTTGGAAGAAGCGTTGGATTTGGGCGTAGAATTCGGTAGCATCTTGTGGGCGAGGCAACACTACGACATTAATCCCCGTCTCCTCGCTAAACTTCGCCGCCATCGCTTTGTCCATATCTGAGCCAAGCCCAATCGCATCGCCATAGAAGCGGAGGGTTGTGCCGGCATATTGGCGTGCGGCTTCGGCATTGAAGACAGCGGGGAGATCAGTGATCTCGCTCGAAATACCAGTTAGGTCTGTTGGGGTAACCCCAACTGCACCACTAGCAGGGGCCTCAGGTTGGGCGGGGGCTTCGGGTTGGGCGGCGGGGGGGGCGGTGGGGGCGGGAGCCGCACCACCACAAGCAGCTAAGATCATGCTCATTACGAGCAGCATGCTCATCAACGTTGAACGCATGGTAAAGTTTCCTCCATTGGATTACTATACACTTTTCATACCATCGTGGCCGCTGTTGAACAGCCACTACACGGGCCGCAGGGCAGGTGTCGCACACAACACCGCTCCACACGACGGTTCAATTTTGGCAGGCGCATACCGCAAATAGCACCTGTAAGCCGAAGCACTGCTAGTATGCACGGCCCAAATACGCATCCCATGCTATATCAATGCGAGTCAGATGCTTCTCAGCATGGCATCCATGCTGACTCAAATCACTATTGATACGAATATGGGAGAAACGTAATGTACAGTATCCACCTAGCTTGCCTCTTACGAGAACTATAGCAGTTTCTCAGGGGTGCGTCAAGTAAATCAGGCTCATGTCAGACACGAACCAGATGAATGGTGTTCAGTAGTGTACATATATGAAATGTGCTGTCGTTATTCGGTACCACTTTTGACAGCCCCTTCTAATCAACCTATACTACCTATGAAACGATGGATAATCCAATCCCAATTTGACCTGCGTGTGATAGAGGGACAGGAAAACAAACAACAAACGTCTCGTAGCGGGTCTGGACGTTAACGATGCGAGGGAGGTGTTCTCAATGGCGAGTATTACATTTGAAAACGTCTATAAACGGTTTGGCGAGGTATCCGTGCTCAAGAACCTGAATATGAAGATTCACGATCAGGAGTTTCTTGTGCTGGTAGGCCCCTCTGGTTGTGGCAAATCTACCGCGCTGCGTTGCCTTGCTGGACTGGAGGAGATTTCCGACGGCAACATCTACATTGGGGATCGGGTCGTCAATGAGGTGCCCCCCAAAGACCGTGATATTGCGATGGTGTTCCAGAGCTACGCACTCTACCCGCATATGACAGTACGCGATAATATGGCGTTCGCGCTGAAGCTCCGCAAAACTCCCGAAGCCGAGATCAAGCAGCGTGTTGAGGAAGCCGCTGAGATGCTCAGTATTGGCCACCTGTTGGATCGCAAGCCCAAAGCTCTCTCCGGTGGGCAACGTCAGCGCGTTGCACTTGGGCGGGCAATTGTTCGCAATCCATCGGTGTTCTTGATGGATGAGCCGCTCTCCAACCTCGATGCCAAGCTGCGCGTGCAAACCCGCGCTGAGATTAGTAAGCTGCATCAACGCCTCAAGACGACCTTTATCTATGTCACCCACGATCAAACTGAAGCGATGACGATGGGCAACCGGATTGCGATTATGCGCGACGGTATCTTACAGCAGCTCGACACCCCGCAGCACCTCTACGACAAGCCTGCAAATATGTTTGTGGCGGGCTTTATCGGTAGCCCGGCGATGAACTTCTTCAATGGGCGCATTGGGCGGGGCGACGGGAACTTGATCATCGAGGTCGGCGATACGTTTACGGTGCCGATTCCGGCTACCCGAACAACCGGTTTGGATGCCTACATTGGCAAGCCGGTTGCGTTCGGCTTGCGCCCTGAAGATGTCCATGACGCGCATTATGTCCCGCGTGGCGTGAGCGAGGCTGCCCACCTGCACGTAAATGTGAACGTGATTGAGCCACTCGGCAGTGAGATTTACGCCTACCTCGAAAAAGATGGCAAAGAGTTCATCGGGCGATTTGATCCGCGTTCAGAGGTGTATACGGGTGGAGTGGCCGAAATCGTCATGAATATGCACAAGATGCACATCTTTGATCCAGACACTGAGCAGGCCATCAATTAGGGCAGCCTCTAATCTGCCCGTTGGGCTTGTTGTGCCGACCTATCACTGGGCTGCGCCGTACTCGTGACCCAGCGCGGCCATATTCCGTCCAATGTGTGACACTGCCCCTGAAACCGACGAAGAGCGGTCGAAGTCCATGCGTGACTGCACAGTGGATCAGCTGTGGATGCAATTACCCGGCTATATCCGATGGTGGAGATCACGTCGGACGAAGGAGTTTTCCCAAATGAAACGTAATCGGATGATCCCCTTGTTGCTGGTGCTGCTGATGCTGATCGGGGCAATGGCAACGATCACCCAGACCCCCGCCCAAGCGATCACCCCTGCCCAAACTGACCCCCTGCCGGAAAAAGCCTACCTGCCTTTGGTCGTGCGAAGCCGCCCGACAGTCAAGATTGCCACCCACTTCCCTCTATCGGGGAGTTTAGGGCGCGAAGGGGTCAGCATGCGGAATGCCGCCGAATTGAGCCTTGAACAGCAGGCGGCTGCGCTGCGTGAGCGTGGCTTCGAGGTTGCGCTGGCCGTTTATGATGACGCTGGCAGCCCTGAGCTAGCGCAGCGCAATGCCGCCGAGATCATCGCTGATCCGACGATCTTGTGCGTCAATGGGCATCTCACGTCCGATGCGGCCCTCGCTGCTCTGCCCTTGTATGCGCGTGTTGATCTACCGATGGTCTCACCCGCAAATACCGCGCCGGAAGTGACCGATGTCTTTACCAATTCGTTCCGCTTGGTTGGGCGCGATGACATTCAGGGGATTGTCGGGCTACGCTTTGCGCGTTCGGTGCTACGGGCGAGTTCAGCCTACATCGTGCATGATACCACAGTCTATGGGCAGGGCATTGCGGAAGTGTTCCGGCGCGAAGCCGAGCAGCAACAAGTGGGGATCGCAGGCTTCATTGGGACAAATGAAACGGCAGACTTCAATCGCTTCTTTGAGGACATCCGGAAGACCAATCCCGGCGTTGTCTATTATGCCGGCCGTGCCGCGGCTGCGGGGACGTTCTTTGGGCAAGCCCGTGACCCAGAGCGCGGGGCCGTTGGCTCGATGCCGTTCCTTGGACCCGATGGCTTAGATTCGCCCGAACTAGTCCGGTTCGCGGGGAATTTTGGGGTAGGCATCTACTATTCCACGATTGCACCGCCCATCTCGACATTGACGAACACGGTGCAGATGGACTTTGTCAATGCCTACCGGACGCGCTTCAATAACGAAGACCCGCGTGCCTTTGCGGTCAAATCCTACGATGCCGTCGGGGTCTGTATCCAAGCGATTGCGGCAGCAGCACGCACTGCGGACACCATGCCCACGCGCTCGCAGGTGCTGGAGGCGATGCGCCAACTGGAACCCTACCAAGGGGTGGCTTCGGTGTACCAATTCAACGCGAATGGTGATCCCGAATTGGCGGAGTACTTTGTGCTGGTTACGGATGATGACGATATTTGGGAGAACAACCCGCTCATCTTCAAAGGGGCGTTTCCGCCGCCCACGCCATAATTGGCGGAGCGAGTCTGGGTGGGCAGCGGGAGCTGGAGCGCGGGACATACGCCTCGCGTTGCTGTTGCCCACCGGCTTGACACACCATGCCTGCGCTTCTATACTACGAGGCAGGATCAGCCAACCGAGTGTAACGCATGCTGTCGCAGCTGGCAGCCTTGCACAAAGCCATAAAGGATATGATACTATGCTAACCACACCGCTGCTGCGTTTGAGTGAACGTCTCGCGCAGCTTACCCCTTCGGCCACCGTTGCCCTGAATGGCAAGATGAGCCAGATGAAGGCTCGCGGCATTGATGTGATTTCGTTTGGACAAGGGGAACCCGATTTCCCCACCCCCGCCCCAATCAAGGCGGCAGCGGTGCAGGCGATTGATGCGAACAAAACGCGCTATACCCCCGCCGGTGGCATCGCCGAACTGCGCGAAGCCGTGGCCCAGCGGTTGCTGGCCGACAGCGGCATCAGCTACACCGCTGCCCAGATCAGCATTACTAGCGGCGTGAAAGAGGGCTTGTTCCTCGCCTTCCTCGCTGTGTGCGATGGCGGCGATGAGGTGATTGTGCCCGCGCCCTACTGGGTCAGCTATATCGAGCAGGTGCGCCTTGCGGGGGCTACGCCCATCGTGATTGATACGGATGAGTCCACCCGCTTCAAAGTCACGCCAGCTATGCTCGAACAGCACCTCACGCCGCGCACCCGCGTGCTGGTTCTCAGCTCACCGGCCAACCCGACTGGCGCGGTGTATACGGCGGCGGAGTTGCACGCCCTCGCAGAGGTGTTGCGCCAGCCGCAGTTTGCGGGGGTGTTGATCTTCAGCGATGAAATCTACGATCAAATTTGTTACATCCCCTATGCCCGTTGGCTGCGGGTTGCGCCTGACTTGGCCGAGCGCACGTTGGTCTTTAATGGCTGGTCGAAAACCTATGCGATGACGGGCTGGCGGCTCGGCTATGTGGCTGGCGCAAAGCCGATCCTCACCGCTATTCGGGATATTCAGGGGCACTCGACCACGCACCCCAATTCAGTGGCGCAGTATGCGGCTCTTGCGGCCTACACCCCCTCGGCCGAGCTTGAGGCAACAATTGCCACGATGGTGCAGGCGTTCCGCTCCCGCCGCGACCTGATCTTGGCCGCACTGGCCCAGCAAGCGGGAGTGATGTGTGATGTGCCCGATGGGGCTTTCTATGTCTTCCCCAATGTCACTGCGCTGCTCAATCGCCCGTTTGCGAATGGCATCACCTGCGCCACAAGCCTAGAGCTAGCAGACTACTTGCTGGAGCATGCTCAGATTGGCTTGGTGCCGGGCGAGGCTTTCGGTGCACCGGGCTACATGCGCCTTGCCTATGCCCAGAGCGAGGCCTCGATCAGCGAAGGGATGCGCCGCTTTGCTGCCGCCGTCGTCTGAGCTGCACCCCCACGTTGCCCGTTTACAGGGGCTACGGGTGCTGGTGGTGGGTGACTTGACATTGGATGAATATCTGTTTGGTCGTCCGATGCGCCTCTCGCGGGAGGCTCCGATTCCGGTGCTAGAGCTAGAGCAGCGCACCTGTATCTTGGGTGGAGCGGCCAATCCCGCCCGCAACATTGTGGCACTGGGTAGTACGGCAGTGCCTATCGGGGTAGTGGGCGCAGATGCACAGGGGCAGCAGCTGTGTGATCTATTTGCGGCGGCCCAGATCAGCACGGCCCAGATCATCGTTGCCCCTGATCGCTCTACCACCGTCAAAACACGTATCCTCGCGCACGAAGCCCCACGCTTGCCACAGCAGGTTGCCCGCCTCGATCAGCTGACCCGCCGCCCGCTTACGCCCGCCCTGCTTAAGCAGATCGAGGTTGCGCTCGCCGCTCAGGTTCCGCATGTGGATGCTGTGCTCTGTTCAGATTATCAGTTAGGGATGTTGATTGATCCGGTGGTTGCCCAAATCCGCCAACTGTGCCAGCAGCATGGGGTTTTGCTCACCGTTGATGCACAAGGCAATGCGCTTGCGTATCAAGGCGTGGATCTGTTTCGCTGCAACGACCGCGAAGCCGCCGCCACGCTCCAGCGCAGCTTGCAGCACGAGGGCGATTTCCGCGCCGCGCTCCCTGATCTGCTGGAGCTTTTGAGGGCCCGATTGGTGATTGTAACGCGAGGGCCAGAGGGGCTTTCGATGCAAGGACAGGATGTGCCCTATACCCACCTACCAGCTTCACAGGTGAGTGAGGTCTACGATACAACTGGGGCCGGTGATACCTTCATTGCTGTAGCGACCTTAGGCTTGGCGGGGGGCTTGTCCGCACGTGCGGCGGCGCAGCTGGCCAATCTTGCCGCAGGGCGGGTGGTTCGCAAACTGGGTAACATTGTGGTGACACCGGAAGAACTCTCGTATACTATGCAGTTGCTGCATTCTGCAAATCGGTGAGTGCTTCCTGTTCATCTTGATATATCTTGGCGTACTGCGATAGCCCAACCATACGGAAAATCTTTTGGAAGTGGGGCGATAAACCGCTAAACGCGAGCTTCTGATCATTGCGGGTGACTTCAGTGACAATCCCGATCAAGATGGCAATGCCAGCACTATTGATGTAATCATTCTGGCGAAAGTTGAGCAGAATCTGCTGTGCGCCATTCTGCGACATCTCCTGATAGGCAGCGTTGATCTTCGCTTCCGCAAAGGTCGTAACATCGCCCACCAGATCAATCACTGCAATATTGCCGATGACGCGGGTACTCACTTTCAGTTCATCTTCCAGCATGCTGCTCCTCCAAACGATCAGATGTGCCGACATCAGTTCAAGTAAGCTCTTTTAGAGGCACAATCTGACTGCTGCGTGTATTGCGGACAAGGTACAGGACTTACGGCTGGGCAACCTCACATTGATACCAGATTAGGCGCACCGTGTTGCCGGGCGCAGCTGACGGCTCGACAAGAAACTCATCGGCAAGGGCTGCCATCAACATTATGCCCATTCCACGCAGTGAAGCTGCTCCGGCGAGCTTCTCTTCTATCGTCTTCGGCTCGGTGATGGTTCCGAAGGGTTTTGTGCCCGTGTCACTCACCTCCACTGTAAAACGATGTCCGTCATAGCTGCTCGTAATATGAACGGGCAAATCTGGTTGGAGTTGGTTGCCATGCTCAATTGCATTAATGCAGGCTTCACTGACTGCGGTCTTGAGGTCTTCGATACGGGCTTGATCAAACCCAATAAAATGGGCAAAGGTGGCCACTGCTCCGCGAGCAACGATCTCGTAGCCGAGAATACTTGGAACAACGAGTTCGATGGATGTTTTCCCATTGTGCATTAGGCTTGCCTGTTCCATACGTGTACCAGCACAGCGGTGTATAGTTTAGCGTTCAAGGTGGATCACCATGCGGACTTGGTTGCCCCCACTAGGGGCTGTGGTGAACTCCACTTCATCCATCAATTCTTGGATCAGCCAGATGCCCCAGCCACCTTTATCATCACGCTTCATGGCTTCACTAATCTGGGGCACACGGTTGACATAGGCTGCGTCAATGGCTTTGTGCCCTTGATCAGTGACACTGACAATCAGCTCATCGCCCCGTACTGTAAGCAGGACAACCACTTTCATGGCTTCATTATGCTGATTGCCGTGCTCGATAGCGTTCGTTACGGCTTCACTCACAGCAGTTTTCAGGGCAGCAACACGATCCGTTTCAAACCCCATCCGGCTCGCCAGCGAAGCGGCAGCATCCATTGCTACGCGCTCATAGCCGAGCCTGCTCGGCAAGCGTAATTCAATCATCTTCTCGCTCGGCTTTGATCGTTTCGTGTCGTCACTCATACGTGTGTTATCTACCCTTATTTAGACACTGCTTGCAGTCGGATGTGTGTGTATCTGTTAACAATGCCCCACCTTTGTATAATAGCATAGTTTAGGTTTCTCTGACAAGCTACGGTTCTGGCATGTTTGGCCGCACAACGCACCTGTTTCTTATAACGGAATATTGCCATGCTTTCGGGCCGGCAGGCTCTGGCGTTTGGTGCGTGCAATCCGCAGTGCTTTAATCAACGCGGCGCGGGTCTCTTGCGGCTCGATCACCGCATCAATGTAGCCGCGCTCGGCAGCAACGTAAGGATTGGCAAAGCGTTGCTGATAATCGCTGGACAGTTCGGCGAGGCGCACGGTGGGATCGTCTGCTTCGGCTAGCTCCTTGCGGAAGATGATCCGCACGGCCGCATCCACCCCCATCACTGCGATCTCGGCCGTAGGCCAAGCAAAGTTGAAGTCGGCCCGAATGTGCTTGCTGGCCATCACATCATACGCACCACCGTAGGCTTTGCGCGTAATCACAGTGAGCTTAGGCACGGTGGCTTCGCAGTAGGCAAAGAGGAGTTTCGCGCCGTGCCGGATGATCCCGCCGTACTCTTGCTGGGTGCCGGGCAGGAACCCGGGCACATCCACGAAGGTCACGAGTGGGATGTTGAAGGCATCACAGAAGCGCACAAAGCGAGCGGCTTTGATGGAGCTGTCTATGTCGAGCGTGCCCGCCATGTGCATGGGTTGGTTGGCTACAACTCCCACCGAGAAGCCATCGAGTCGTGCAAAGCCGATGATGATGTTGCGGGCCCAATACTCCTGCACTTCAAAGAAGAAGTTATCATCTACAACGGTTTCAATGATCTGCTTCATGTCGTAGGGGCGGCGGGCACTATCGGGAATGATCGTTTGCAGGCTCACGTCGGCGCGGTCAGGGTCGTCGCTTGGTGCGAGGTAGGGCGGGTCATCCATGTTATTGGAAGGGATGAACGACAGCAGCGTGCGGAGTTGCTCAAAGCTGGCTTCTTCACTATCGGCGGCAAAGTGGGCTACCCCACTGCGGCTGTTATGCACCATTGCGCCGCCGAGTTCCTCGTAGCCAACTTCCTCGCCGGTGACGGTGCGGATGACATCCGGACCTGTGATGTACATCTGCCCAATGCCTTTGACCATCAGAATGAAGTCGGTCATCACCGGCGAATAGACTGCCCCACCTGCACAGGGGCCCGCGATCAGCGATAGTTGCGGGATTACGCCACTACTGATGACGTTGCGATAAAAGATTTCGGCATAGCCGCCCAGCGAAACTACACCCTCTTGGATTCGTGCGCCACCGCTATCGTTGATGCCGATACAAGGCACACCCATGCGGAGGGCAAGGTCCATCACTTTGCAAATCTTCTCGGCAAAAACCTCGCCCAGCGAGCCGCCAAAGACAGTGAAGTCTTGGGCGAAGATGCATACTGGGCGGCCATCAATAGTGCCGTGCCCAGTGATGACCCCATCGCCCATCGGCTTGCGTTTTTCCATCCCGAAGGCACTGGTGCGATGCACGGCAAAGGCATCCAATTCCACAAACGAATCTGGATCAAGCAGAGCTAGTATGCGCTCGCGGGCGGTCATTTTGCCACGTTGATGTTGTTTGTCAATGGCATTGACATCGCCCGTGTAGAGTCGCTCACGGCGATGGCGCAATTCCTCAATTTTGTCAGCAGTAGTCTGTGTCATGTGGTGTAATCCATTTCTTTTCTTCATTGAAAACGACCAGTGCCAAGCATATGTGGCACGGTGGTCAATTGGTAAAGGTAGCATCTCGTTTGGTTTGCGTCGAGGAACTGTATCTGCTGTGCTTGCGACGTAGTATACCATAGGTACAAGGTTCGGATGCGCGAGCTGATTTGAGGAGAGACGTGCCAATGACACGCCTCTGCTCTCGGTTATCCCGCTCACTCCTCATCTGGCGGCTCAGGCGATGGGGTGCGGAAGGCAAGTGCGCCATACAACATTGCCCCTCCACCACCCAATACCATCACGATGGCAAGGAGCCACAGTGGCTCGCGGTGAGGCGTGGGGGCAAGGGTGGGTGGTGGGGGCGGGGCTGGCGTTGCGCTTGCTTCTGGTAAGGCGGTAGCAAGCCCTACTCCGTGATACGTATATGGTCGCCCAACGCTGCCTGTGTAGAGCTGGCTGCTCCGGCCAGTCGGGGCAAGTGGGGGCGCGGCAAGCTGGACGGGTGGTGCGGCAACCACCACTGGTGCAGGGACGGTTGCAGTGGCGGGCGCAATGCGGGCAGGGGATGCTCCCGTCACAGGTGTGGCGGGTGGCGGCGGGCTAATCTGGACGGGTGCGGCGGGGGCGGGTGCGGCGGGGGCGCTAGAGCCATTGGCGGGTGGCGGCGGGCTAATCTGGACGGGTGCGACGGGGGCGGGTGCAGGCGGCAGATTGGGCCCACCCGGCGAGGGCGGGTAGTCGTTGCGCCAGAGGGGTGCGCCATCCCATGTGCGGGCGTAGGTTGCGTCGGTTTGGGGCTTGCTGTAGTGCACCTGATCCACGCTGCGCCCGACCCCATCGAGCAGCATCAGCAGGGCATCATCGGGCAATACGCCCGGCGCACACTCGATCACATGATACCCCCCAGCCGGGAGGCGTAGGGCAGGCAGCGCAATCCTGCGCGTTGTATCGCCACTTTCGCGCCGGATGGTCCAGCCCTCCATCAATACAGCTTCAGCGTGCGGATTGTAGAGTTCAAGCCACTCTGTACCAAGTGGCTGCACTTCATTGATCATGATCTGGCGCAGGGTGGGCGTGGCACTCGGCACAGGGGTGACGGTGTGGGTCGGCACACGCACGGGCGTTTGCGAGGGTACGGGCGTGGGCGTGGGCGATGGGGTATGGGTCGGTGGGAGCGTAGTGGCACTTGGTAGGGGCGGGAAGGTAGGCGTAGGCTTGGGCAGATTGGGCGCACCCGGTGAAGGCGGGTAATCGCTGCGCCATGTAGGTGCGCCATCGTTCGCACGGGCATAGACGGCTTCATCCGGTAGAGCAGGATACGTGACCCAATCTATCTCGCGCTGCATGGGGTCATACAGCGTAACTAGCCCGCCAGCATTCGGCAGGGTTGCGGCGGGCAGTTCGATGACAAGATAGGCATACGCCGCAATTGTGCTAGCGGGCAGGGTGATTGTGCGCTGTGGGCCACCACCGACGCTGGTGCGCCGAATTTGCCAGCCCTGTGCTAGGTTCAGCGGAGTGCTATGCGGATTGTAGAGTTCGAGCCACTCGTTCCCCGTTGGGCTAAGCTCATTGATGAACAGAACAACCAGCGCAGGGGTGGCACTCGGCACAGGTGTGACGGTGTGGGTGGATAGACTGACAGGCTCCAGTGTGGCTAGCGCAGTTGATCTGGAAGTGGCGGTCTGTGGTAAAACAATTGCTGGGGTGCGGGTGTCGGTTGGGGTGCGGGTGGGCACG